>NZ_JBICRM010000126.1:0-865 GCF_043197025.1 Nonomuraea marmarensis | reverse complement strand
CGTATCGCGCGATATGTGCGATAGCGCGTCAGTGCGGTTACCTCCGGCCAATCGACGGTCTCATCCGCGGAGGCTGCCGATATGGAGGGGAAGACGCCGGTTAGCAGCCGTGTAGCCGCCGCACCCAGGCGTTCGTGTACCCAGGTTTCGCGTCCTTCCAGGCGATCGTCGAGTGCGTCGATCAGTACACCGAAGGGCATGCCCTGCTCGAATTCGCCGGCTCGGCCCCAGAGGGTCATCAACCCCTGACGAGCGGCGACGGTCCCCAGCTCGCGCAGCAGCCGGGTCTTGCCGGCGCCGGGTTCTCCGGTGACCGCGACGAACTGTGCTTTCCCGCCGGCCGCCTCATCCAGCGCGTTCCGGAACGTGCGCAACGCCGGCCGCCGGCCGACCAACGGGCGCTCATACCGGAGGGACCGCTCGATCCAGTCATCCGCCCAGTCATCCGCACCGGCCCGCGGCTGGTCAGCCTCACCACGATCGCCCACCGCGGCCCCGCCGGTCCCGGCACAGACCTGCTGCGACAGGCGCCGCCATTCGGCCAGCCACTGCTCGACCACCGTGTCGATCACATCGGGGGGTAGGGCACACGCGGTCAAACACGCCGCGACGAACGCCCCGACCAGTTCCATCCGCGGCAGCTCGGGAAGCCGCTTGCCGGTCAAGACATCCGACAGCGTGCTGCGCGGCAGCAGATCCACCACATCCCGGTCCGGTGTGGTTGTCGTGCCCCCCAACGCCGTCAGACGCCGAAACGAAGGGCGGCCCGCCCACACCCGCAACTGGTTCAACCGCTCCACAAAACCAGCAGCGTCCTCTACACCCACAACCGTCGGCAGCGACCCGATGTCCATCAACCAATCCC
>NZ_JBICRM010000125.1:0-891 GCF_043197025.1 Nonomuraea marmarensis | reverse complement strand
ACTGGCAGTGGTTGTCGCTGACGCTGGCCGCGCCGGTGGTGGCATACGCGGGCTGGCCGTTCCACAAGGCCGCCTGGACCAATCTGCGGCACGGCGCCGCGACCATGGACACGCTGATCTCGATCGGTACGCTGGCCGCCTTCGGCTGGTCGCTGTGGGCGCTGTTCTTCGGTACGGCGGGCACGCCCGGCATGACGCACCCGTTCGCGTTCACCATCGAGCGCAGCGACGGGTCCGGCAACATCTACCTGGAGGCCGCAGCGGCGGTGACGGCGTTCATCCTGGCCGGGCGCTACTTCGAGTCCCGCGCGAAGCGGCGGGCGGGGGCGGCGCTGCGGGCGTTGATGGAGCTGGGCGCCAAGGAGGTGGAGCTGGCCGACGGCCGCCGGGTGCCGGTCGAGCAGCTCAAGACGGGCGACAGGTTCGTGGTGCGGCCGGGGGAGAAGATCGCCACGGACGGCGTGGTCGAGGAGGGATCCTCGGCGGTCGATGCCTCCATGTTGACGGGCGAGTCCGTTCCCGTGGAGGTCAGGCCCGGTGACGGGGTGACCGGTGCGACGGTGAACGCGGGTGGCAGGCTCGTCGTGCGCGCCACCCGGGTGGGCGCCGACACCCAGCTGGCCCAGATGGCCAGGCTGGTGGAGGAGGCCCAGACGGGCAAGGCGCAGGTGCAGCGGCTGGCGGATCGCATCTCGGGGATCTTCGTGCCCATCGTGATCGCGCTGGCCATCGGGACGCTGGGGTTCTGGCTGGGCACCGGCGACGGCGTGGGGGCCGCGTTCACCGCGGCGGTGGCGGTGCTGATCATCGCCTGCCCGTGCGCGCTGGGCCTGGCCACGCCGACGGCGCTGCTGGTGGGCACCGGCCGGGGTGCGCAGCTCGGCATCCTGA
>NZ_JBICRM010000124.1:0-950 GCF_043197025.1 Nonomuraea marmarensis | reverse complement strand
GGCGTGGGGGCCGCGTTCACCGCGGCGGTGGCGGTGCTGATCATCGCCTGCCCGTGCGCGCTGGGCCTGGCCACGCCGACGGCGCTGCTGGTGGGCACCGGCCGGGGTGCGCAGCTCGGCATCCTGATCAAGGGGCCCGAGGTGCTGGAGTCGACCCGCGGGATCGACACCGTGGTGCTGGACAAGACCGGCACGGTCACCGAGGGCCGGATGACCCTGGTCGGCATCCATGTCGCCGAGGGCGAGAGGGAGGAGGAGGTGCTGCGCCTGGCGGGTGCGCTGGAGCACGCCTCCGAGCACCCGATCGCCCAGGCCATCGCCAAGGGCGCCGCCGCCCGCGTCGGCGAGCTGCCCGCGCCCGAGGACTTCGCCAACGTCGAAGGGCTGGGCGTGCAGGGCATCGTGGACGGGCACGCGGTGCTGGTCGGACGCCCACGGCTGTTGGAGGAGTGGTCGCAGCACCTCACGCCCGGCCTGGAGCAGGCGCTGCACAGCGCGCAGGCCGCCGGCCGTACCGCCGTCGCGGTCGGCTGGGACGGTCAGGCGCGGGCGGTGCTGGTGGTGGCCGACGTGGTCAAGCCGACCAGCAGGCAGGCCATCGAGCGGTTCCGGGTGCTCGGCCTCACCCCGGTGCTGCTGAGCGGCGATCACGAGGCGGTGGCCAGGACGGTGGCGGCCGAGGTGGGCATCGACGAGGTGATCGCCGAGGTGCTGCCCGCCGACAAGGTCGACGTCGTCAAGAAGCTGCAGAACGAGGGCAAGGTCGTGGCCATGGTCGGTGACGGCGTCAACGACGCCGCCGCGCTGGCCCAGGCCGACCTGGGGCTGGCGATGGGCACCGGCACCGACGCCGCCATCGAGGCCGGCGACCTGACGCTGGTCAGGGGCGATCTGCGGGTGGCCGCCGATGCGATCAGGTTGTCGCGCCGGACGCTCGGCACGATCAAGGG
>NZ_JBICRM010000123.1:0-961 GCF_043197025.1 Nonomuraea marmarensis | reverse complement strand
AACGCGGGGTTCTCGTCGCCGGCGACATGCTCTCTGATGTCTTGATTCCGATGCTCGACTTGAACGGCACCGTTGACCCGATCGAGGACTACCTCGCCGCGCTGCGGCTGCTGGAGGGCGTGGCGGGCGACGTCGATGTATTCGTCCCGGGCCACGGGTCCGCCGGCGGAGCTGACGAGGTACATGCCCGGATCGACCAGGATCGGGCGTACGTGCTCGCCTTGCGTGACGGCCGTGCTCTCAGCGACCCGCGGGTCGGCCCATCGGCCAAGTCCGGCTGGGAGTGGGTAAGCGATGTGCACAACGGGCAACTCCAGCGCCTCGCCCAAAGAAGCGAGCGCGACGGGGCGCCCCGCTAGCGATCGGTGTGCGACACAGCCAGTACGCGCGGGTCGCCGGTCGGGATCTGGGGCAGCGGCACGACGTTCTCCAGGGTGGCCGGGCTGGTCAGCGGGGGTTGCCCTCTGCGGCGGCGAGCTGGGCGTCTGCGAGGGTCTTGTGGACGACGCCGACGGAGACCTTCACTGCGGCGGCGATGGTGCGGATGGATTCGCCGCGCTTGCGGCGGTCGAGGATCGCGGCGCGTTTGTCGTCGTCGACAACGGGGCGGCGGCCGCCGACCCGGCCGCGTGCGCGGGCGGCGTCCAGACCGTTCTTGGTCTTGCGGATGATGTCGCGGCGCCGGTCCTCGGCCAGGGCGAGCGCGATGTCGAGGATCAGGGACCGTTCGGTGTGCTCGCCGGCCGCGATGCCTTCCAGGACCTTGACGCCGATGCCTTGCTGGAACAGGTCGTTGAGGACGATCAGCCCTTCCAGGAGGTTGCGGCCGAGCCGGTCGACCTCGTGGACGGTCAGCAGGTCGCCCTCGCGGATGTAGCCCAGCGCGTTCAGGAGGTCTGGCCGGTCGTCGGTGGCGAGCTTGCCGCTGGTCTTCTCCTCGAAGACCTTCAGGCAGATCGGG
>NZ_JBICRM010000122.1:0-977 GCF_043197025.1 Nonomuraea marmarensis | reverse complement strand
CTAGACGAGTAAGTCCGATCGCCGGTCAGTGGTCGTAGGCGATCAGTGACCGGATAGTCGGGGCGTTGGTCATGTGGTTGTGCCAGATCGCGGCGGCCATCGCCAGGACACGCTGGGCGACGCGGATGGCGACTCCCCGGAAGGAACGGCCGCCGTGGTCTTCCAGGTCAAGCTGGCCTTTGAGGGTGTCGTTGACCGACTCGATCAACTGCCGGACCTTCTTGAGCATTGGCTCGCCGTAGCGGGCCTTCTCGTCCTTGCGGGACGGGCGCAGCATGGTGATCCCGTACTCGCCCAGCAACGTCTCGAAGTCCTTGCCGGCGAAGCCCTTGTCGCAGATCAGCAGGATGCCGTCGTGGCCGGCCACCACACCCGCGTCGACCTCGAGCATCGCGGCAAGGACCTCGCGCTCGCCGATTTTCGGGTCGGCCAGTGCCCACAGGATCGGCATTCCCGACGGGGTGCACACCAGGTACAGCTTCAGTCCCCAGTAGAACCGCGAGTGGCTGGCGCAGTAGCCGTAGCCGGCCCATCCGGCCAGGTCTGAGCGTTTGACCGTCGGCCGGGACATCCCGCAGGGCACCGGGGTGGAGTCGACGATCCAGCAGTCGTCGAGCCAGAAGTCGCTGGAGGTGGCGAGCATCCAGATCACCCGTTTGACCAGGCCGAGCGCAGCTCGCAGCCGCTTGTTGTAGCCGGACTGCTGCGGCAGGTACGGAAACAGGCCGGACAGGTGCTTGCGGGCGTAGCGCAGCCAGTGCGCCTCGGAGGTGAACCCGAGCAGCGCCTGGGCGACCGCGACGCACACCAGTTCGGAGTCGGTGAGGACCGGCGGCCTGCCCGTCCATCGCGGTCCTGCCAGCTCGTCGTCGATCTTCACGTACAGTGCAGTGAGAAGGGTCTCGAGGTTGTTCGTCACAAAACGATCATCGAGGCCCTTCCCCCTTTGCCGCAGAGCTTCGGACTTACTCGTCTAG
>NZ_JBICRM010000121.1:0-1004 GCF_043197025.1 Nonomuraea marmarensis | reverse complement strand
TGAACCTTTCCCTGTAACCGCTTGTGGCGGTTCGTGATCGCCTTACACGGTGCGTCCGTGCTCCAGTTGAAGCAGGACGAGGGCCGCGGCGGCGATCTGGGTGATCCGGCTCGGGTCGAGGCTGACTCGGCGCAGAGCCTTGAATGTGGTCTTGAGCAGGGTGTTGGCCCGTTCTCCGACTCCGTGAACGCCTCGCAGGAGCTGATTGAACGCCCGCTGCGGCTCGGTGAGCCGGCCGTCCTTGGGCTTCTTGAACGGCATCCTGAACATCTCCCCGGCCCCCTCGTATCCCAGGTCGGTGAGCGTGATCAGAGCGGTCTCGGTGGCGGCGCGCGACAGGGCTTCCACCAGGCCATGGGTACGGGCGCAGGTCAGGTCGTGCTCCCGCCCCGGCCGGACCGCCGACACCCAGATCGGCCAGCCGTCCGGAGCGGAGATGACCTGGACGTTGCCGCCATGGTGTTTGTGCTTGCCCGACCAGTACAGGTCGGCGCCGTTGGGCCCGGGAGTGGAGATTCGGTCGGTGTAGATCAGTGTGCCGTCCAGATTGAGATGCGTCAGCCCGGCCTCGGCGGCGCGCTCCAGCGCGGTCTTCAGATCCGGCGCCTGCGCGGCCAGGACATCGACGCCCTCATGCAGCAGCCGATAAGCCGTCGATCTACCAATGTTGTTATCCCTGGCCAGCTGCTTGACGCGGGTACCGTCCAGAAACCAGCGGAGCACCATGACGGCCTGTTTGAAGCACCCCAACGCTCGCCGGTTCCTGCGCGTGCCGACCCTCTGGCGGCGCTGTCGCAGCAGGTGCGCCAGGTGCAGCACGGTCTCCCGGCGGACGTCGAGCACGGCGGTGTAGGTGATACTGGACGGCAAGTGAAGCCTCTCGCTCGAACTTGATCTCTTCGCAAAGACCAGTTCTAGCAGGGGCTTCACCCATGTCTGCGGCCAGAAGGCAGGAGCCGCCCCGGGAGTTACCCAGGGTGATCAACGATCACGGGAAAGGTTCA
>NZ_JBICRM010000120.1:0-1013 GCF_043197025.1 Nonomuraea marmarensis | reverse complement strand
GGCGGTCACCGCGCTACCGCCGGCGGTTGCTCACGACGGTGAACGAGGCCTCGGCGACCTTGCTGCCGACCGTGACGCTCACGGTCTTGTCGCCGGCCTTCGTCTTGGACGGCACGGTCAGGGTCTTGGCGGCCCGGCCGCCCGAGAGCGAGACGCGGTAGCTCTTGCCCTCAGGGCTCGTCACGGTGGCCGTGCCGGAGGACACGCCCCTTGCGATGATCGTCACGCTGTAGGAGTCACCTGCGCGCACACGGTCCGTGTTGACCGACACACTCAGCGAGACCTCCTTGCCGTGCGAGTCCTTGGTATTGGCGGGCGTGGAGTGCTTCGGCTGCGGGGCCTTGGCGGTCGCCGCCGGCTTCGGCCTGGCGCCGTCGGCAAGGGCGGCGCCCGAGAGGGGCAGGGCGATCATGGCCACGCTGGCGAGGGTCACGGCGAAGGGCTTGGAGAAACGCATTGGTCAAGAAATCCAATCCAGGGAGGGACCTGGCCGAACGTCTGCAATTCAGCCCCGAAGGTCATCCCCACGCCGAGAACTCTGCCGAGCCAACCTTAGAACCGCCTGGCATGAGCTTATGGATTGGATAAGTGCAGGTAGAGCCCCGGACTCGATCCAGTGATCTGCAACACATAATTTCTCTTATGCGATTCTCAGCTTTTTATCGGATTCGTTTTCAGGATCGGCTCCCACCTTGGACGGCAGGCCCCGCCTTGACGATCTCCCAAAGATCACGGCGCGATCACGGCCGCCTGTGCGCCGGCTAAATCCGGACAAAAAGGGACATAGAGGCAAGGTCAAGAGGGATACCTTCCTGGCTCATAGACGCACCGAACGCTCATCGCGTTCCCGCGACGACCAAGGAGAAATCCCCTTGAAGATCAAGCACACCCTCGTTCCCCTGGGCGGCGGCCTGGCCACTGCGGCGCTCCTCGGCGCCTCGCTGGTCGGCACCGCGCAGGCCGCTTCGCACGTGAAGCCGTCCGAGAGCGTCAGCATCACCAGCGCCCGGGGG
>NZ_JBICRM010000012.1:0-250827 GCF_043197025.1 Nonomuraea marmarensis | reverse complement strand
CCAACCACTGCCAGTAGGCGGTCAATTACGGGACCACACGGTCACCGTCTTGTTCCGACCGGAGTCACTTCAACTACCTCGACCGCCACACATGGCTCGTCGGGCTGGGGCGAAGCCCCATTAGCCGTCGATGCTCAGGGCCAGGCGCCGCGCGAGGCCGGTGTTCCTGCGGTGCCCCAGCCGGTGCACCGCCATTTCCAGCGCCTCCCGCTGGCCCACCAGCACCACCCACGCCTTCGCCCTGGTCACCAGCGTGTAGAGCAGCTTGCGGCGCAACATGATCCCCCCGGACTCGGCCACGATCGGTGCGACCACGAACGGGTATTCGCTGCCCTGCGACCGGTGCACGCTGATCGCGTAGGCGTGCGTCAGGTCGTCGAGCTCGTCGAACCCGTATTCCACGCTCTCCCCGTCATCGGTGCGGATCTCGATCGTGCGCTCGGTCGGCGCGACCGCCGTCACCGTGCCGGTCTCCCCGTTGAAGACGCCTTTGTCGTAGTTGTTGCGGATCGGCATGACCCGGTCGCCCACCCGGAAGACGGTGGGCCCCGACCAGTGCTCGGCCTTGTCGTCGGCGGCCGGGTTGAGCTGGTCCTGGATCAGCCGCCCGAGCGCGGTGGCGCCCGTCTCGCCCTTGCGCATCGGGCACAACACCTGCACCTGGTCGGGCTCGACGTTCTGCTTGCGCGGGATCGCGACCATCGCGAGGTGGGCGACCCGCCGGGCCACCTGCTCGGGATCGTCGAGCTCCTCGAACCAGAACCCGCCGCCGGCCGTCCTGACCGGCATCCGGCCGGCGCGGATGCGGTGGGCGGCGTCGATGATGCCGCTGCCGTCCGACTGCCGGAAGACGTGGGTGAGCTGGACCCGCGGGATCGCCGTCACCCGCAGCAGGTCGGCCAGGACGTCGCCGGGCCCGATGCTCGGGAGCTGGTCGCTGTCGCCGATGAGCAGCAGGTGGCTGCCCGAGGGCACGGCCGCGGTGAGCCGGGTGGCCAGGTGCAGGTCGAGCATGGACGCCTCGTCGACCACGATCAGGTCGGCTTGGGAGGGCGTCTCGTCGAACAGCGTCTCCGGGTCGGGGTCGGGCTGCTGGGCCAGCATCCGGTGCACGGTCATCGCGGGCAGCCCGGTCAGCTCGGACAGCCGCTTGGCCGCCTTGCCCGTGGGCGCGGTGAGCGTCACCGTGCCGCCCGCCGCCCTGACGGTGGTCGCGATGGCCTTCACCGTGTGGCTCTTGCCGACCCCAGGGCCGCCGGTGAGGATCGAGACGGTGCTGGTCAGGGCCATGTTGACGGCCGCGCGCTGGTCGTCGTGCAGCTCGGGGTCCTCGCGGAAGGACCGCAGCGGCAACGTCGAACGGGCCCGCGTCAGCCGGGTCAGCTCGGCGGTGAGCGCCATCTCACGGCTGTGCACGTATTTGGCGTACGCGACGGGCACCGCCTGGTCGGGGCCCAGCTCCACCACTACGCGGCGCTCGGCGATGAGCGCGTCGACCATCGGCCGCACCAGGTCCTGGTCCTGCTCGATCAGCTCCGCCGCCTCCCTGACCAGCGCGGACACCGGTACGAAGCAGTGCCCGTCGCGGCTGCCCGCCGCATCCAGCCGGTCGAGCAGCGCCGCCTTGACCCGCTGCGGGCTGCGCTCGGGCACCCCGGACCGCAGCGCGATACTGTCGGCGATGCGGAACGCGATCCCCCTGACCCGCCCGATCAGCCGGTAGGGGTCGGTGGCGAGCACCTCGTCGGCGTCCTGCCCGAACACCTGGTAGATCTTCGCCGCCAGCAGCGGGCTGACCCCGAGCCCCTGCAGCGTCACCATCAGCGCGGCGATCGCCTTCTGCTCCCGCCACGCTTCGACGATCTGCGCCTGCCGCAGCGGCCCGATGTTGACGACCTCGGTGAGCCGCTGGGGCTCGCCGTCGATCACCTTGAGCGTGGCCTCGCCGAAGTGGTCGACGATCGCGTACGCCAGCCGCGGCCCGATCCCCCTGACCAGCCCCGACCCCAGGTAGATCCGGATCGCCCGGACCGACGACGGCGTCACCCGCTCGCACCCGGTCACCGCGAACCGCCGGCCGTAGCGCGGATGCCGGCTCCAGTCGCCGAACAGCTCCAGCGTCTCGCCCGGCTGCACCCCGGCCAGGGCCCGCCCGGTGGCCACGAAGTCGGCCACGCCGTCGGCGCTCATGCGCGCGACGGTGTATTCGTCCTCCCGGACGTAGACGAGCTGCTCGACCGACGCCTCCACAGCAGAGATCCAACCACCCGCCACCGACAAACGGTCACCTGGCAGTGGGGTAGGCGCTTCCCGCTACCTGCGGCGGTCCGCTGAACGCGGCCCACCGTAGGTGCGGGAACCGCTACCTGCGGCGGTCCGCTGAACGCGGCCCACCGTAGGTCTCGGGTTCGGTGTCGTCCCAGGGTTCGCCGTGCAGCGGATGCAGCGCCCTGGTCTCGTCCAGCCAGATGAACGCGTCGTAGCGGCGGCCCACGACCGTGGGCACGTAGTTTCCCCGGCGTTCCCGCTCCGGGTGGTAGACCACGCCGATCGCCCGGTGCCCGAGCGGCTCGTCGTACCAGTCCGGCCGGAGACCGGCGGGCGGGAAGACGAACAGGGACTCGCGCCCGGGAAGGGCCTCGTGCAGCAGCGCCTCCAGTGAGGCGGGGCGCGCGGGCGGGACCGGCATGACGTGGTGCTGGGCGCCCCACTGGTCGCCCGCCACCACGGTGCCCCGGTAGGTCCCGAACCCCACCAGCACCGTGTCGTCGCCGTGCCGCTCGCGGGCGAGCTGCCCGAGGCTGGTCATGCCCGCGGCGGCCATGTCGGTGGCGCGGGCGTCGCCGATGTGCGTGTTGTGCGCCCACACGACGCCCTTGGCCTCGTGGAACTCCGCGAGCCTGGCCATGGTGTCGGCCATGTGGACGTCCCTGACGTTCCAGGATTCCGGGCCGCCGCGCACCATGGCCCGGTAGTAGCGTTCGGCCCCGGCCACGACCTCGGCGTTCTGCCGCACGCCGAGGCCGCTCTCGTCGGTGGGCGCCGTTCGCGCCACGGCGGCGAGCAGGTTCACCACCTCGTCCTCGCACGTGTCCGGGACGAGCCGGGTGGCCAGGCCGTACTGCTGGGGGTCGTGGCCGTAGGACTCGAAGCAGTACAGGGCGTCCATCACCGCGTCGAGCTGGCGCGGCAGGTTGGCGGCGGCGTAGCGGTGCACGGCGCGCAGGGAGTCCCACAGGCTGTAGACGTCCAGGCCGTGGAAGCCGCAGCGCTCGCCGGGCTCCCGCTCGGCGTTCCAGTGCCGCAGCCAGCGGCAGAACTCGACGACCTCCTCGTTCGCCCACATGAACGTGGGCCAGCGGCGGAAGCCGTACAACGCCTCGAAGGGGTCGGTGTCGGAGGTGACGGCCCGGTGCACGCGTTCGCAGTCGGGCCAGTCGCCCTCCACCCCCACGAACCCGAACCCCTTCTCGGCGATCAACCGGCGGGTGAGCTCCGCCCGCCAGGCGTAGAAGTCGTGCGTGCCGTGGCTGGCCTCGCCGACGAGCACGAAACTGGCCTCGCCGATGCGTTCGAGCAGCGGGTCGAGGTCCTGTACCCCGGTGAGCGGCAGCGCGTCGCGCCGTACGTCGAGATCCGTCATTCGTCCTCCTCCGCGAGCATCCGCAGGCATTCGCGGGCCAGCTGGAGCTCCTCCCGTACCTGGACCACCATGACGGGGACGGCGGCGTCGTACGCGCTGACCGGCCCGTCGTCGTGGCGGTTGCCGTGCGCGGGGGGTTCGACGCCGAGCAGGCCGAGGCGGCGGCACACGGCCGCGCGCACCTCGGGCTGGTCCCAGCCGATCTCGCCGGTGAACACGAGGGCGTCGACGCGCCCGAGTGAGGTGGCCGCGGCGGCGATCTCGCGGCTCACCCGGTGGCAGAACACGCCGAGCGCCAGCGCGGCGGCCGCGTCCCCGTCCCGTTCGGCGGCGACCAGCTCGCGCGTGTCGCCCGAGCGGCCGCCCGACAGACCGAGCAGCCCGGAACGCCGTTCGAGCCCGTCGCCCAGCTCGTCGAGCGACAGGCGGCCCTCGGACAACAACCACACCAGCATCCCCGGGTCCACGCTGCCCGAGCGCCGGCTCATGGGCAGGCCGTCCAGCGGTGTGAACCCCATCGAGGTGTCCAGGCTGCGCCCGCCCGCCACGGCGCACACCGAGCACCCTCCGCCCAGGTGCGCCAGCACCAGGTCCAGCTCCGTGACCGGCCGGCCGAGCAGCTCCGCCACCCGGTCGACGGCCCAGGCGTAGGACAGGCCGTGGAAGCCGTAGCGGCGCAGGCCGTACCGCTCGCGCCAGTCGCGCGGCAGGGCGTAGACGGCGGCCTCCTCCGGCAGGCCCGCGTGGAAGGCGGTGTCGGGGCAGAGCACGTGCGGCACGGCGGGCAGCTGCTCGCGGGCGGCGTCCAGCAGGGCCAGCGACGGCGGCAGGTGCAGCGGCGCCAGGCTGATCACGCCCCGCAGCGCCGCGACGGTCTCGTCGTCGGCCACGGCCGGAACGCGTACGAGGTCGCCGCCGTGCACCAGCCGGTGCGCCACGGCCCTGATGTCGCGGCCGAAGTGGCCGCCGAGGAAGGCCGACAGCTCCTCTCCGGCGGAGCCCGGGTCGACGGCCCGCTCGGCGCGTGCGCTGTCCAGCACGCTGCCGCCCTCCACGAGGTCGAGGCGCAGGCTCGACGAGCCGGCGTTGACGGTGAGTATCGCCGCCGACTCCGTGACCTGCTCGTCCATTGCTCGGCTCATGCCCCTCCTCCGTCGCCCGGCTACCCGCCACCGTCTTCACAAAACGGACGCACGGGCATGAACAGCCGGGCCGGTTTTACCGCCCTCAGAGGTTGTCCCGTCGGATGGTCGGGTAGTCGTGCGCCATGAACATCACCCTGCAGGTGAACGGCGTGCCCCATACGGTGGACACCGACCCTCGGATGTCGCTGCTCGACCTGCTGCGCGAACGGCTGGGTCTGATCGGCGCCAAGAAGGGCTGCGACCACGGGCAGTGCGGGGCCTGCACGGTCCTGATCGACGGGCGGCGGGCCAACTCCTGCCTGGCGCTGGCGGTGGCGGTGGACGGCTCGGCGGTGACCACCGTCGAAGGGCTGGCCGAGGGGGACGACCTGCATCCGCTGCAGGCCGCGTTCATCGAGCACGACGCCTTCCAGTGCGGCTACTGCACGCCGGGGCAGCTCTGCTCGGCGGCCGGGATGCTGGGGGAACCGGGGCCGAGCGCCGTCACCGGCGACCTCGTCGTCGATCCGGAGCTGACGCCCGAGGAGATCAGGGAGCGGATGAGCGGCAACCTGTGCAGATGCGGCGCGTACGTCAACATCGTCAGCGCGATCGCCGAGGTGGCGCGGTGAAACAGTTCGAGTACGCCCGCGCGGGCAGCCCGTCGGACGCGGTGAGCAGGTTCCGGCCGGGCACCATGTACCTGGGCGGCGGCACCAACCTGGTGGACCTCATGCGGCTGGGCGTGGCCGAGCCGGAACAGCTGGTGGACGTCAGCCGCCTGCCGCTCAACACGATCGAGCCGGTCCGCGACCGGGTCCGCATCGGCGCCGCCGTGCGCAACAGCGACCTGGGGGCCGACCCGCTGGTGCGCGCCCGCTACCCGATGCTGGCGCGCGCGGTGCTGGCCGGCGCGTCGGGGCAGGTCAGGAACATGGCGACGGTCGGCGGCAACCTGCTGCAACGCACCCGCTGCGGCTATTTCCAGGACGTGAGCCGGTCGTGCAACAAGCGGCGGCCCGGCTCCGGCTGCCCGGCGATCGAGGGCGACCACGCGAACCTCGCCATCCTCGGCAGCTCGGACTCCTGTGTGGCGACCCACCCGTCGGACATGGCGGTCGCGCTGGCCGCGCTGGACGCCGAGGTGCACGTCACGGGCCCCGGCGGCGACCGCATCATCCCCATGCCCGGGCTGCACCGCCTGCCGGGCGACCTGCCGCACCGGGACACCGTGCTGGAGGCCGGCGACCTGATCACCGCTGTGGAGTTGCCCCCGCCGCCGCCCGGCGCCACCGCCTACCGCAAGGTACGCGAGCGGGCGTCGTTCGCGTTCGCGCTCGTGTCCATCGCCGCCGTGCTCGACGTCCGCGACGACGGCGTGGTCGGCGACTGCCGCATCGCGCTCGGCGGCGTGGCGCACGCCCCCTGGCGGGCGGAACGCGCCGAGCGGGCCCTGATCGGCGGCCCCGCGACCGGCGAGGCGTTCCTGGCCGCCGCCGAGGACGAGCTCGAACAGGCCCGCCCGCTGCCGCGCAACGCCTTCAAGGTGCCGCTGGCCCGCAATCTGATCGTCCGCACGCTGGAGGAGCTGGCCTCGTGAACCGCATCGAGGGCCGCGTCAAGGTCACGGGGCTGGCCACGTACGCCGCCGAATACCCGGTCGAGGGCGTCATCTACGCCTACCCCGTGCAGTCGCGGCTGGCCAAGGGCCGCATCGCCCGCGTCGAGGACGGCGAGGCGCTCGCGATGCCCGGCGTGCTGGCCGTGTTGTCCGGCGAGGACCCGCCCGAGCTGGGCGCGGGGGCCGAGGGCGAGCTGGCGTTGTTCCAGAGCCGCGAGGTCGCCTACCGCGGCCAGCTGGTCGCCGCCGTCGTCGCCGACACCTACGAGAATGCCCGCGCCGCCGCCGCGGCGGTCCACGTCGAGTACGAGCCGCAGGCGCACGACGTGCATCTCAGCGCCGACCACCCCGGCCTCTACCGGCCCGATCACGTCAACCCGGACTTCCCCACCGACACCGGGCACGGGGACGTCGAGGCCGGGCTGGCCGGGGCCGCGACCACCATCGACGTCATCTACACCACGCCGGTCATGCACAACAACCCGATGGAGCCGCACGCCGCCCTGGCCTACTGGGACGACGTGGGCAGGCTGATGGTCTACGAGACGTCGCAGGGGGCCGCCGCCAGCCGCGACCTCATCGCCAGGACGTTCGGCCTGCCGCCGGACGGGGTGCGGGTGGTGTCCAGGCACGTCGGCGGCGGCTTCGGCTGCAAGGGCACCACCAGGCCGCAGGCCGTGCTGGCCGCGATGGCCGCCAGGGCGGTCGGCCGGCCGGTCAAGGTCGTGCTGACCAGGCAGCAGATGTACGACGTCACCGGCTACCGCACGCCCACGATCCAGCGGCTGCGGATGGGCGCGGACGCCGACGGCAGGCTCACGGCGCTGGAGCACGTGGCGTACGAGCAGAGCTCCACGCTGGTGGAGTACGCCGAGCAGACCACGACCCCGACCCGCGTCATGTACGGCACGCCCGCGCTGCGCACCGCGCACCGGTTGGTCCGGCTGGACGTGGCCACCCCGTCGTGGATGCGCGCCCCGGGGGAGTGCCCCGGCATGTACGCGCTGGAGTCCGCCATGGACGAGCTGGCCTACGCCACCGGCCTGGACCCGGTCGAGCTGCGCGTGCTCAACGACCCGGAGACCGAGCCGGACAGCGGCCTGCCGTTCAGCTCCCGCAACCTGGTCGCCTGCCTGCGCGAGGGCGCCCGCCGCTTCGACTGGGACCGCCGCGACCCCGAGCCGGGCGTCAGGCGCGACGGGGAGTGGCTGGTCGGCACCGGGGTGGCCGCCTCCACCTACCCGGCCAGGCGCAGCCCGTCGAAGGCCGTCGCCACCGTCCAGGACGGCGAGTTCCACATCCGGCTGGCCGCCGCCGACATCGGCACCGGCGCGCGTACCGTGCTCACCCGGGTCGCGGCCGGCACGCTCGGCGTCGCCCCCGACCGGGTGCACGTCGAGCTCGGCGACAGCGACCTGCCCGACGCGCCCCTGGCCGGCGGCTCGATGGGCACGGCCTCGTGGGGCTCGGCGGTCGTACGCGCCTGCGAGGACCTCCAGCGCGACGGCAAGGAGGGCCGCGCCGACACCACGCAGGAGATCAAGGGGGACGCGAAGCTCGCCCGGCACGCCTTCGGCGCCCAGTTCGCCGAGGTGCGGGTCAACGCCGTCACCGGCGAGGTACGGGTGCCGCGCCTGCTCGGCGTGTTCGCCGCCGGCCACATCCTGGACGCCGAGCTGGCCAGGTCGCAGTTCGTCGGCGGCATGACGATGGGCCTGGGGATGGCGCTGATGGAGGAGACGTACACCGACGAGGAGTCCGGCGGCTTCCTGCGGCGCGACCTGGCGCAATACCACGTCCCCGCCTGCGCCGACGTCGAGGGCGTCGAGGCCGTCTGGGTGGACGAGCAGGACGACGACCTCAACCCGATGGGCAGCAAGGGCATCGGCGAGATCGGCATCGTCGGCACGGCCGCCGCCATCGGCAACGCCGTGTTCCACGCCACCGGCCACCGCGTGCGCGACCTGCCGATCACGCCCGCCAAGATCCTCATGCCGAGGTTTTAGTGTTCTACGTGGCGCTGATCAGCGCGGCCACCGCCGCCGCGCAGGCACGGCCACGGTTGACCCGAACGTCACCAGTCCCTGGTGCGGGACTGGTGACGTCCGGGATCAGGTCTTGGCGGCGCAGGCGCCGGGCTTCGGCGCCCTGGCCGTGATCAGGTAGCGGTCGATCTGCCGCTCCAGGCAGGACGAGCCGCCACGGTACGCGGTGTGGCCGTCGGCGTCGTTGGTGAGCAGCACGCCCTTGTCCAACTGCGCGGCCAGCGCCTGCGCCAGCTTGTACGGCGTGGCGGGGTCACGGGTCGTGCCCACCACCACGATCGGCGGCGACCCCTTGGCGTGCACCTTCCTGGTGAACCTCTTGCCCTTGACCGGCCAGTACGGGCAACGCGACTCGGGGTGGTCGACGCAGCTGATGGCCGTGAGCGCCTCGTACTGGTTGGCGTAGCTGCCGTCGGGCCGCCGCCCGTTGTACCCGTCGGCGAGCTGCAGCAGGTACGCGCCGTCGCCCTTGAACGCCGTGGTCAGCGCCAGCCGCAGGCTCGGCCAGGAGGACGTCGAGTACAGCGCGCTCATCACGCCGGTGCGCACCACGGCCTCGCTGACCTGGCGGCCGTCGTAACCGTTGCGCAGCGGGGCCCGGTCGGCCCGCTTGTACAGCGCCTCGAGCTTCTTCAGCGCCGCGCCCACCGTGTGCTTCTTGAACGGGCAGTCCTTGGCCTTGAAGCAGTCGCGCAGGAACGACTCCTGCGCCACCCGGAAGCCGAGGGCCTGGGACTGGACGAACTCGGCGCCCGTCTGGCTCGGGTTCTCGGCGCCGTCGAGCACCATGGCGCGGATCCTGGCCGGGAACAGGTCGGCGTACCTGGCGCCGAGGTAGGTGCCGTACGACCAGCCGAGGTACGTCAGGCGCCGCTCACCCAGCGCGGCCCGCATCACGTCCATGTCGCGCGCGGTCTCACCCGTGCCGACGTGCGCGAGCAGTTCCGTGCCCGCGTTGGCCTCGCACGCCTTGGCGAAGGTCTTGTTCCACTGCCTGGCCAGCTTGACCTCGGCACGGGTGTCGGGCGTCGGATCGGTGGCGAACAGCGCGTCCAGCCCGAGCGTGCCCAGGCACCGCACGGGCGACGACCCGCCCACGCCGCGCGGATCGAAACTGACCACGTCGAACCGCTGGCGAATGGACGCCGACACGATCTCCTTGCTCGCCTTGAGCGAGTCCACACCGGACATGCCGGGGCCGCCGAAGTTGAGCACGATCGACCCGATCTTCTTCCCGGTCGCCCGGAGCCGAACCATGCTGATCTTAATCTGCTTGCCACCGGGCTTCGAATAGTCCAGTGGAACCTTTAACTTGGCGCATTCGTACCCGCTGCCGCACCCTGACCAGGCCAGCCGCTGCCCGTAGTAGTCGGTGACCCGGTCAGCCGTCGTGGCCCGCGCCGTACCGGCCAGACCGGCTACGGTGATCAAGGCTGCGATGACGGGCGAAATAATGGTGATGAAACGTCGCATAAAGCAACGCTGAAGGGCAAGCCTTGCGGCGCCCTTTAAGGGCGCTGGAATAGATCACTTGCAAGAAGCCCCGCGGATCAGGCGCCGGCGCTCCGGGGCAGGAGCGCGTCGCCGAGCAGGCGCCAGTACGGCATCGCGGACCGGCCCGGCTCGATCCCGATCACCTGCACGCCGACGTGGTCGGCGCCGGCCTCGACATGGGTGTGGAGCTTCTCGGCGATGGTGTCCAGGTCGCCCCAGAACACGAGGTCGTCGACGAAGCGGTCGCTGCCGCCGTCGGTGAGCTCCTCCTCCGCGTAGCCCAGCCGGCGGAACTTCGCGATGTTGTACCTGGTGTTCAGGTACGGGTGCAGGTGCTCGCGCGCGATCGCACGGGCCTTGCCAGGGTCGGACTCGAACAGCACCGCGTGCTCGACCCCCAGGAACGCGTCCGGCCCGAGGATCTCCCGCGCCTGCGCGGTGTGCCCCACATTCACGTGATAGACGTGCGCGCCGGCAGCGCGGTCGCGAGCCAGCTCGAGCATCTTCGGTCCGTACGCGGCCAGGAGGCGGTGCATCGGAGCCTTCGGCGTGGGGTTAGGCGTCTTGAGCGCATCCAACTCGTCGAGATACTCGATCATGGCCGCCATGGGCTTGGTCCCCGGCCGCGCGTCGCCGAATCCCAGGCCGAGCACATGCCGGTTGGGGTAGGCGTCGGCCAGGAGGAGGGCGGCGCCGTACGTCCACCGGGCCTCGCGCGACCAGATCTGGGCGATGCCGTTGATGACGTGCATCCGCTCGGTGCAGGAGAGCAGATAGCCGGCGTGCGTCAGCGCCTCGCGCCCGAGGAGCTCGGGAATCCAGAACGCCCGCCATCCCCGCTCCTCGAGCTCCTGAATCGACGCGCGCAGCCGCGCGGCCGGCTGGTACTCGAAGTCAAAGGTCCAGACCCCGAACGTGCCAAGATCCAGGCCATCGATGCTGCCCATCGGACATCTCCTCATGTAGGTCGCCGTCAGAACATATCGGACTATCGTAGATTAACGATATGAGAGGCAACCCGGCGAGCTGCTGCGGCACCTGGACGACCGCGCTCAGGCCATCGGCCGGGCCCACCGCGCCGGCCGCACCCAGCCCCCCGCGAAAAAACAAAGCTGTTCATGGCGATTCTTCCGATATTTCGCGGCCGGTCAAAGAATCCGGCGGCCCGGCCGGCGACGGCCGGGAAAAGGAAACGGGCTTCGCCGGAATACCTGCGAAGCCCGTAGACCGCGTTTTGGAACACGGCATTTCGAGGCGGCGTACTAGTCCGCCGAGCTGCCGAGGAAGGCCTGGTTGTAGCCGTTGTGGTAGTACCAGGTGTCGATGGCCGCGCCCTGCGCGCCGCTCGCGCCGAGGACCTCCATGTACAGGCCGCTGGCCACGTTCTTGATCGGGTAACCGAGCAAGTTGCCCGGGTTCAGGGTGGTGTCCCAGAGCTGGAGGTCGGTGCCCTTGCAGCGCCACTGGTAGAGCTGATGGGAGGCGCCGCCGTCGCTGGTGATGCACTTGCCGCTGTGCCGGTTGACGATCTGGAAGTGCGATCCGACCGGCTGGAACTGCCAGACCTGATTGTCGCCCGACAAGGACCACTGGATGATCTTGGCGCCGTCTCCCATGGAGGCCCCGTCGACGTCCAAGTACAGGAACGGGTTGGACACCGGAGAGAGCCGGACATTGAAGCCGCTGGCGGCGGTGGCGGCGGTGGCGGTGCCGGCGGTGCCGGCCAGCATTGCGGCGGCGGAAATGGCGCCGGCGGCCACGATGGTCGATGCCTTCTTGAGCGAGGTCTTGAACATTTTATGGCTCCTATCGAATTCTTCCGGTCGAGTTACCGGGTGGCGAAATGAACGTTATTCGCTAAGGAGCCGGCCGCACTTCGGGCAACAACCTTATTCGTGGCCTAGGCCGTACCTTAGATCTGTACGGACTCCCCCCTAGCCGCGAGCTGCCAAGGCATCGGCCGCGCTTCGTACGGCAGCCTGCCTACGGCGTCTGCCGTACGTCGGATCTGTACAGGATTGTCGGCAGATGCGAGGGTGGCGAGCATGCGCGCGATGGCGGTCAGCCCGGTCTTCGTGGGACGACAGGAAGAGCTCGCGACCCTGGCGAGCGAGCTGTCCAGAGTACGGGCGGGACGCGCCTGTTTCGTCCTGGTCGGTGGCGAAGCGGGCATCGGCAAGACGCGTCTGGTCGACGAGGCGATCCGGCTGGCCGAGACGTCCGGCCTTCGCGCCCTCACCGGCCGCTGCGTGGAGCTCGGCCCGGAAGGGCTGCCGCTGGCGCCGCTGGCCGAGGCGTTGCGGGCGCTGACCCGGTCGGCCTCGCCGGAGCAGGTGGACGCGTGGCTGGGGCCCGCCCGGGGCCCGCTGGCCCATGTGCTGCCCAGCCTGGAACCGATCCCCGGCACGGCCGCCGATCAGGCCGCGCACCTTCCCGAACTGGTGCTGGGGATGATCGAACGGCTCAGCGCGGACCGGCCGCTGATGCTGGTCCTGGAGGACCTGCAGTGGGCCGATCAGACCACCCTGAGCCTGCTCACCTACCTGGTACGGACCCTGCGCGAGGCCCCGGTGCTGATGGTGGGGACCTACCGCTCCGACGAGATCCACCGCAGGCATCCGCTGCGCCCGCTGCTGAGCGGCTGGGAGCGGATGCGCGAGGCACGCCGCCTGGAACTGACCAGGTTCCGCCGCGACGAGGTGGCCGCCCAGGTCGCGGCCATCCTCGGCCGGCCCGCCGACCCCGGCACGCTCGACCTGGTCCTGGATCGTTCCGAAGGGAACGCCTTCCTGGTCGAGGAGATGGTGGAGGTGGTGCGCGACGGCGGCGGCGATGCAGCGGGGCTGTCCCCGATGTTGCGCGACCTGCTGCTGATCCGCGCCGAGGCCCGCTCGGCGGCGGCCCAGCGGTTACTCCGGGCGGCGTCGGCGGCCGGGCGGCAGGTGCCCGAGCGGCTGCTGGCGGCAGTGGCCGGGATGGAGCCGGCCGCGCTGTTCGAGGCGCTGCGCGAACTCGTGGAGAACCATCTGCTGCTGGTGGACGAGGGCGGCCAGGGGTACGCCTTCCGGCACGCCCTGGCCAGGGACGCGGTCTATCACGACCTGCTGCCCGGCGAGCGGGCCGGCTGGCACGTGGCGTACGCGCGGGCGCTGTCGGCCAATCCCGATCTGGCCGCCGATCAGGCGGAGGTGCCGGCAGCGCTGGCCCATCACTGGCTGGCCGCGCTGGACCTGCCCGCGGCGCTGCCCGCGCTGCTGGCAGCGGCCCAGGCGTCGGCGATGTACGCGCCGGCCGAGCAGCTCACGCACCTGGAGCGGGCTCTGGAGATCTGGCCTCGGGTGCCGGACGCCGCCGCGCTGACCGGTACCGATTTGATCGAGGTGCTGACGGCGGCCGGGGACGCCGCCTACCGGGCCGGATCGGTGGACCGGTCACGCTCCTTGGTGGGCCAGGCGCTGGCCGAGCTGGGCGAGAGCGGCTCGCACTCCCGGCGGGCACTGCTCATGTGGCGCAGCGGGCGCACGCTGCTCGACCTGGGACAGCATGACGAGAGCATCTCGATCCTGCGGGCGGCGCTCGACCTGCTGCCCGCCGAGCCGCTGGAGTACGCCCACGCGGCGCTGCTGACCGCGCTCGCCGCGACGTACCTGCGCGAGGGGTCCATGGACGAGGCGGCGGCCGTCGCCGAACGCGCGGTGGCCGTGGCCATGGCGGTGGATGCGCGCACCGAGCAGGCCGAGGCCCTCGTCACACTGGGCTCGGCGCAGGCGTTCCTAGGCAAGGCTGAGGCCGCCCTGGACACGCTGCTGGAGGGGCTGCGCCTGGCCGAGCGGATCGGCGCGGTGGAGACGGCGATGCGCGGCTGGCTCAACTCCAGCGACGTGCTGGAGATGTTCGGCCACCACCAGAAGGCGATCGACAGCGCGAACGCGGGCCTGGAGCTGGCCCGGCGCACCGGCAGCGTCCGCACCTACGGCGCTTACCTGGCCGGGAACGTGATCGAGTCCATGGTGCGCCTGGGGCGCTGGCAAGAGGCGCGGCGGGCGATCGTGCAGGCGCTACGCAGCGAGCCGGAGGGCCTGTTCTTCGCGTCCCTGCTCGTACAGGCGGCGCATATCGCCGTGCTGAGCGGGCAAGGCGAGGAGGCCGCCCGGATCGCCGCCCAGGCCCGGGCCCTGGTGATCGACTCCCACGAGCTCCAGTTCCTGCAACCGCTGGCCGCCGACCTGGCCGAGGCACAGCGCCTGGCCGGCGACCTGGACGGTTCCATGACGACGATCATGGGAGCGATCCCGCGTCCCGGCCACGTCCATCTGGCCCGCTTCTCTCTGCCGCTCATCTGGCTGGGCATCAGGATCGGGATCGATCGCGCGATCCTGGCCCGCGACAGGCGCGCGGCCGGCCCGTCCGACGAGGTCGTCGAACGGCTGGTCACAATGGCCGGCGAGCTGTCCCCGATCACCCCCGCCGACCGGGGGTACGCCCTGGCGATCACAGCCGAGCAGACCCGGCTCCCACAGGCTGGTCCCCCGTCCAGCCAGGAGTGGCGCGGCGCCGTCACGGCCTGGCGGGCCGCGGCTGAGCCGTACATGCTGGCCTACTGCCTGTTCCGGCTGGCGGAGCAGCAGTGCGCCACGGGTGATCGCGGCGAAGCGGTGCAGGCGGCCGCCGAGGCGTACCGGCTGGCCGCGGGACTGGGCGCCGAGCCGCTGTCCGGCGAGATCGACGCCCTGGCCAGGCGGGCCCGGCTGGTGCTCACCGACAAGGCGCCCGAGGAGCCGGCGCCCGCCCCGCCGGATCCGATGGCGCAGTTCGGCTTGACCGAGCGCGAGCGCGAGGTCCTCGGCCTGCTCGCCGCCGGGCGGTCCAACGCCCAGATAGCGGCGGAGCTGTTCATCAGCCCCAAGACGGCGAGCGTGCACGTGTCCAACATCCTCGCGAAGCTGGGCGTGACCGGCCGGGTCGAGGCCGCCGCCCTGGTCCACCGGCTTGCCGGAGTCCAGATCCCGGCCAAGGGCACCTGAACCGGCTCCATGGACGGAAACCTATGGGACGTTCAGAGCGTCTGCCCGAGCACCGCGACGAGCTGGGCGATGCGCTGCTCATCGCGCTTGTAGTGGGTCCACTTGCCCACGCGCGTCGCCTGCACCAGGCCCGCTCGCTGCAGTTCGGCCATGTACGCCGACACCGTCGACTGGGCCAGCCCCGCCTTGGCCTGGATGTGGCTCACGCACACCCCCACCTCGACCGGGTCGGCGATCGCGCCCTCCGGCGAGAAGTGACGCTCGGGCTCGCGCAACCACGACAGCAGCTGCAGTCGCATCGGGTTCGCCAGTGCCCGCAACGCGCGGACCAGGTCGAACTCCAGTGAAACCACAGTCTCCGCCATAGACCCAGAATAGAGGTCATTGCCGACGTTTCGTACTACTTCGATATGAACGAGGATGCGCGCGCTGAGCTTCAAGAGCACCCTGTACACCGAGCGCCCCGCCTGAGCGGTCAGTACCAGTAGACCAGGCGCCACTGCTGGCTGGTGCCGTTCCAGTTGTCCCACAACTGCATCGGGGTGCCGTTGGGGCCGATGTTCTCCAGCTTCGGATCCAGCACCCGGCCGTTGGCCGTCCAGATGGGGCCGGTCGGGTTGTCGTTCGGGCCGACGTACCAGAGCTGGTTGAGGTTGTCGAAGTTGTGCCAGCAGTTCCAGGCGACGACCCAGGTGCCGTTGCCGCCGTTCCAGACGGCGTCGACGCACTGGCCGTCCCACGCGTTGATCAGCAGGAACCTGTTGTTCCTCGGGTCCTTGCGGAGGTACCACTGCTGGTTCCACTGGCCGCGGCCGTAGCAGTCCCACAGCTGGAGCCGCGTGCCGTTCGGGGCCGCCGCGCCGCCCGGTTGTGCGGGCGCGTCCAGGCAGCGGTTGTTGTAGACATTCCGGATCTGGAACGGGCCGACGCTCCCGGGTGGCGGGGTGATCGGGCTGGTCGGCGGCGCCGCGTGCGCCGGGGCGGCCACGACGAGGGCGAGCAGGAGGGCGGCGGCTGCGAGCACGTACTTCACGGAACATCACTCCTCATGACGTGTCTGTGAAGAGGATCGGCCGCGCCGGCTGCGTGCGCCTGAGTAGGGCCTACCCAGGCGGCGCTCGTGTGTGACGGTTCGACTCAGGCGCGGCCCGAGGCGCGTCTGGTCACCTCGTCGGCCAGGCGGTCGAGGGAGCGGTCGAGGAGGTCGCGCACCTCGTCCGCGCGCGCTCCCGAGTCGGGCTCGTCGAGGAGGGAGATGTGCACGGTCACCTCGCTCGTCCCGGCCGCCGCGTCCGACACCTGCAGCCAGCCCGCGTAGCCAGGGTGGTCGCGGCCGCCCCACTCCACCCGGAGCTGGTCCTCGGAGGCACGGAACAAGCCCTCGTGTTTCCCGCTGCCCGGGATCAGGTCGCCTCCGGCCTCGAGGATGCCGGGACCGCTGTCGTGCACCGACAAGCCCTGTGGCAGCCACCGGTCCATGATGTCGACGTCGGACGCGACGCCGTACACGATCATGCTGTTCGCCGGCATCCTCCGCGTCGCCTCGAACTCAGCCATCCCCAGCCCCCGTTCCGAATCCCGCCGCCCCTACCCTCGTGATCTGGTCGCAAACTGCGGTCGTGTTGTCGGGGTCTCCCGCTACCGTTGCGGTTGTCGGGTAGTCGTGCGGCGAGGGGAGCGGGGCGATGGTGGAGCTGCCACGGGTGCCGCCGGAGATGTTCCGGTTCACCACCACCGAGCGGGCAGATCTGCACACCGCGGTCCTCTACGCCTTCGGCGAGGCCAACGAGCGGCTCGAGACGGCGCTGACCGTTGACGAGGTGCACGAGCGGTTGCGGGCGGTGGGGTGGTACGCGCCGGTCGCCGAGCAGGAGCTGGCCGGCACGCTCAAGCAACTCGTCGGGTGGGGGCTGCTCGATGTGATCTTCAATCACGCCGGGAGCTTCGCCACCGCTGAGGAGTACGAGCGGAAGAACCTGCAATATTCGCTGACCAAGCGGGGTGAGGCGGCGTTCGCCGGGGTGCAGCATGCGATGGGGATGCTGGCGTCGGCGGGGGCGCTGCAGACCGCGGTGCTCGACGCGATCGCCGATCGGCTGGGGGAGCTGGAGGCACTGCTGCGGGATTCCGATCCGGGGCGTAATCGGCGGATCTTCACCAGCCTTCAGGAGTTGGAGGGGCATCTTGACGGGCTGCGTAACAACACCAAGCAGTTCAACGGGGAGTTGCAGCGGCTGCTGCGGGTCGAGGGGACCGATCTGACCACCTTTCATGAGGTCAAGGCCGCTACGGTGGCCTATTTGCAGGAGTTCGTGACCAACCTGGAGCAGCGGGGTGACACCATCGCGGTCGCCCTGCGAGGGGTGGCCGAGCACGGGGTGAGCGTGTTGCATGCCCGGGCGCTCGATGGGGCCGATCTGCCCAAGGTGCCGGGTGCTGATCACGCCACACCCTGGCTGGCGGCTCGGGCGGCCAAGTGGGAAGGGTTGCGGCTCTGGTTCGACCCGGGTGAGGGCGGCGTGCCGCGGGTGCGGCAGCTGCATGACGTGGCACGGCGGGCCATCGTGTCGTTGTTGCAGGTGCTCGATCGGATCACCGACTCGCGGCGCCGGTCGTCCAGTGCCGCCGCCGACTTCCGCACGCTCGCCCGGTGGTTCGCCACCGCGCCCAGTGAGGATGACGCGCATCGGTTGTGGGATGCCGCGTTCGGGCTCGGGTCCGCCAGGCACGCGCATCTCGGGCATGTCGACGCCGAGCTCATTCCGGCCGGGGTGCCGTGGTCGGAGGCGGAGCCGGTCGCGGTGTCGGCGTTGTTGCGGTCGCGGGGGCGTACCGAGCGGATGGGGCGTACGGGGAAGGTCCGCGACGTGGAGGCGCTGCGGGCCGAGCGCCGGGCGCGGGCCGAGAAGGAGCGGGCCCAACTGGAGGCCGCCTGGGCGGCGCTGGCCACGACTGGGGCCATGCGGTTGTCGCAGCTCGGGGAGCTCGATCACGACGCGTTCGGGCGGTTGCTCGATCTGCTCGGGCGGGCGCTGGCCGAACGTCCCGACTCGACCGGGTTCCGCAGGGCTGTCACCTCGGATGGGCGGGTGGAGATCGTGCTCCGGGCTCCTGACGATGGGGCGGTGGCGGTGTTGCGTACCTCGGAGGGGTGGTTCCGGGGGCCCGACTATCTCATCGATGTGCGGTCGCTCGGGGATGGTCGTGAGCGGTCATTCGGGGGTGAGCGGTTGTTTGAGGGCAGGCGTGAGCGGGCGTCCGGGGAGGCCCGGGGGAGGGTGGCGGGGGCATGAGTCGCCTGGCCAACCAGCTCGTCAGGGCCGAGAAAGAGGAGATCGCGCGGGCGATCAGGACCCTGCTCGGGCAACCGCTCGTGTCCTTGCACGACGATCCCGCCGCTTTCGACCTGATCAGGAAACGGCGGCAGCCGCTGACCCAGTGGTTCGACTACTTCTGCGGCTGGCGGCTGGTCGTGGAGCCGCGCCAGGGGTACGCGCGGCTGGTCAAGGTCAGGTCCGAGGCCGGTGCCACCCGGCCGGCCCGCCGTCGCCGCACCACCAGGGCGCCGTTCGATCGCCGCCGTTACACGTTGTTGTGCCTGTGCGCGGCCGAGCTGCTCACCTCGCCGGTCACCACGATCGGCATGCTGGCCCAGCGGGTCGTGCAGGCGGCCGCGGTGGAGGTGGGGGTGCCCGGGTTCGATCCGGTACGCGCCGACGAACGGGCCGCGTTCGTCGATGCGCTCAAGCTGCTGGAGCACTACGGGGCTGTCACCGCCATGGACGGGGCGACGGACTCCTACCTCGACGACGAGGACGCCAAGGTGCTCTATCGGGTGGACACCACCCGCGTGATCAGGCTGCTCGCCGCCCCGGTGCCCCCTTCCCGGGTCGCCGCCGCCGCGGATCGCGACGATGCGGTCCGCGTTGGAGAGGGCCACAGCGACGCCGGGCAGGCTGCTGAGAGCCGGGACAACGCGGATGTCCTCACCTCGCTCACCGTCGAGGCCCGGTACGGCGGCGAGGAGCCGACCGAGACCCAGCGGAACTTGTGGGCTCGGCACTCCCTCATCCGCCGCCTGCTCGACGAGCCCGTCGTCTACCGCGACGAGCTGACCCCGGCCCAGTCCGCCTACGCGGCCTCGCTCACCGGACGCCAGATCATCCGGCGGGCCGCCGAAGAGGCCGGGTTCGTGCTGGAAGAACGCGCGGAGGGGTTCCTGCTCATCGACACCGACGCCACCGCCACGGACACCAGGTTCCCCGACGACAGCAGCCACGCGAAGGTGGCCGCCCTGCTCGTGCTCGACCTGCTCGTCTCGTCCGGCCCGGTGACCGCCGCCCGGCTGGACGCCGAGGCGACCCACCTGCTGAGCCGGTTCCCGCAGTGGGCCAAGGCGTACCAGTCGGACGGCGGCGGGCCGCGGCTGGCGGCCGACGCGCTGGAGGTGCTCGCGCTGTTCGGGCTGGCCCGCCGCACGGGTGACGAGGTCGCCGCCCTGCCCGCCGCGGCCCGCTACCGGGTCGAGCGCGGTACGGCCGTCGAGGAGGATTCATGACAGTTACCGAGCTCACCCTCACGCGCGCCGCGCAGGGGATGGACGCCCGCTGGATCCCCGTACGCGCCGGGATCCTGAACGTCTGGCGCTACTACGACGAGGTGTTCGAGTTCCACCGGGGCAGGCTGTTGCTGCGCGGGCCCAACGGCAGCGGCAAGTCCAAGGTCCTGGAGCTGCTGCTCCCGTACGTGCTCGATGCCAGCCTCAAGCCGAGCAGGTTGTCCACGTTCGGCGGCACCGAGCGCACCATGCACTGGAACCTGATGGGCGACGGCGCCACCGGCACCACCCGGGTGGGATACGTGTGGCTGGAGTTCCGGCACGCCGACGGCCGCTGGTTCACCTGCGGCGCCCGGCTCCAGGCCACCATCCACACCAAGAACGTCACCGTCTCCTACTTCACCGCCGAATCCCGCGTCGACACCCCTGACGGCATCCGGCTCAGCGGCGACGGCGGCCAGCCCCTGACCAAGGCCCAGCTCATCGACGAACTCGGCACGTCCGGCAAGGTACACGAGTCCGCCGACGCCTACCGCACGGTCGTCCGCCAGACGCTCTACCGCGCGCTCAACGAGCAGCGCTACGACTCGCTGCTGACCGCGCTGCGCCAGCTCCGCACCCCGAAGCTGTCCGAACGCCTCGACCCCGGGCTGCTGTCCGAGCTGCTGTCGAGTGCCCTGCCGCCGCTCGGCGAGGGCGAGATCCACGAGATCGCCGAGGGGTTCGAACGGCTCGACCGGCAGCGTGAGGAGCTGCGCCTGCTCGACCGCGACGTGGAGGAGGCCGACCGGCTGGCCACCCGGCAGCGCGGCTACGCCCAGCGCGTCCTGCGGGCCGCCGCCGCAGCGGTGACGTCCGCGGGTTACACCATGGACTCGCTGGCCGCCGAGGCCAAGGCCAAACGGGAGGCGCTCAAGGAGGCCGAGTACGAGCTCGAAGCCACGACCGTGCGGCTGGAGGAGGAGGAGGGGCAGGAGCTGGCCCTGGCCGCGCGGATCGACGGGCTCAAGGAGAGCGACGCGTACAAAGCGGGCAGCGAGTTGCACCGGCTCCGCACCGAGGCCCAGACCGCCCACGAGGGGGCCGCCCGGCTGCGCGACCAGGCCGGAACGGCGGCCCGTTCC
This sequence comes from Nonomuraea marmarensis, assembly GCF_043197025.1. Classification (NCBI taxonomy): domain Bacteria; kingdom Bacillati; phylum Actinomycetota; class Actinomycetes; order Streptosporangiales; family Streptosporangiaceae; genus Nonomuraea; species Nonomuraea marmarensis. The sequence goes on along the minus strand of NZ_JBICRM010000012.1, from coordinate 230,194 downwards.
GCCACCGCCAAGCAGGAGCAGTCGGCCCGCGCCGACGCCGGAGCCCGCACGGCCGCGCAACTCGCCGACCGCGCCAGGATCGAGGCCCGCCAGGCCGCCGAACGCGCCGGGCTCCTCGGCGTCCACGAGGAGAGCGAACGAGCCGGGCTCGAGGGTGATGCGGAAGCCGAGGCTCATCGTGACAGCGGTCGCGACGGCGAGGAGAGCGTGCGCAGGGCTCGGGAGTTGTTGCGGGCCGCCGTCACCAGCCGCGCCGCCCAGATCCGGGAGGTCAGGGCCGGGGCATTGGCGCACGACGAGGCGATCAACCGGCGCACCACCGCCGAGCAGGACCGCGACCAGGCGCGCGACGATCTCACCGCCGCCCAGACGGCCCACGACCAGGCCGAACGCCTCCGCGACGACCAGGCCCGCGACCTGTCCACGGCTCTGGGGGAGTGGGCGGCCGGGTGCACTCAGCTCCGGCTCGACCCCGACGAGCTGGCGGGCCTGGCGGAGCGGTTCGAGGAGGCCGACGAACTGGTCGGCACCGCCCGTACAGACGCCGCGGTCAAGTTGGGCGCCCGCGAGCAGCACCTGACCGGGCTGCGCGAAGGATTGCTGGCCGAACGCGCCGAGCTGGCACAGGAACGCGAACGACTCAACGACCAGACCGTCCTCGAACCGCCCGCCCCGCACACCCGCACCGCCTCCAGGGCGGGACGCCCGGGCGCGCCGCTGTGGCGGGCGGTGGCGTTCAGGTCGGGGCTCGACCCCGTCGCCCAGGCCGGAGTCGAAGCCGCGCTCGAAGCCTCCGGGCTGCTCGACCTGTGGTTGCGGCCCGACGGCGGGTTCGACCCGGGGGAGCACGACGCGTTCGCCGTGGCGGCGCTGGCCAAGCCCGCGCCCGGCTACAGCCTGGCGCACGTGTTGTGCACGGAGGCGGACTCCCCGGTGAGCGCCGACACCGTGCTGTCCGGGATCGCCTTCGTGCCCACCGCGATCGGCGTCGACCACCCCGCCGTCGTGGGCGCCGACGGCACCTGGCGGCTCGGCCCCGCCGCGGGCCGCTGGGTCAAGCCCGAGCCCTCCTACATCGGCGCCACCGCCCGCGAACGCGCCAGGCGGCGCCGCATCGCCGAGCTGGACGACCGGCTGGGCGAGCTCGCCGGCCGGATCGCCGAGTGCGACCACCTGCTCGCCGAGGTCGAGGCCGACCGCGACACGCTGGCCGCCGAGCTGCGGCGCAGACCCGACAGGAAGCCGTACGCCGACGCGGTCCAGGCGCTCGACGGCGCGGTGAAGAAGGTGGCGCTGCTGGAAGACCAGCTGAGGGCGTACGTGGAGCGGCTGCACGAGCGAGAGAAGGAGGTCGGCAGGTCGCTGCGGCGGCTCACCGAGCTGGCGGCCGCGCACGCGCTGCCCACCGCGCAGGCCGCGCTGGACAACCTGGAAGAAGCCCTGCGCACCGCCGAGACGACCGGCACCACCTGGCACGACCGGCGCGCCGACGCCCGCGCCGCCAGAGAACGCGCCGTGCACGCCGCCGAGACCGCCCGCGAATACCAGGAGCTCGCGGTCGAAGCCGTCGAACGCGCCGAGGAGGCCGCGGCGGCGGCCGTCGTGCTGGCGGAGAAGCTGGCCGCCATCGAGTCCACGGTCGGCGTCGAGCACCTGCGCGTCCTCGAACAACTCCAGCAGACCCAGACCGCCTACCAGTCCTGCCGCCGCCTCATCAAGTCGGTCAACGACACCCTCGCCCGGCTCAACGCCCGGCTCGGCCAGCTCAGGGGAGAGCTCGGCACCGCCGAGGACAGGCACGCCGAGGCGGGGCAAGCGCGGGACGCGGTCTCCGAACGCTTCCGCCGTCTGGCGGCCGGGCACCTGCCGGTGGACGCGAAGGTGACGGTCGAGCTGGCCGCCGGAGCCGGGGTGCGGGCCGTGCTGGAGTCTGCCAGGGCCGTCGCGGAGCAGCTGGCGGCGGTGCCGTACGAGCACAAGAACGTCCGGGAGGCCGAGGCGCGGCTGCAGGACGCGTTCCACCACGCCAGGGAGATCCTCGCCGACCGGGCGGATCTGGAGCTGGCGCCCGACGAGGACGTACAGGTGCTGACCGCCACTGTCAGCGGCGTGCGGGCGGGGGCGGCGGCGCTCAGCAAGGCGCTGCGAAAGGAGCGCGACGACCGGCGCTCGGACATCACGGAGGCGGAGCGGGACCTGTTCGACCGCACGCTGGCCGGGGACACGCGACGGCACCTCGCCGACCGGATCAGGCAGGCGACCGCGCTGGTGGAGGGCATGAACCAGCGCCTCGAACGCGTCCGCACCGCCTCCCGGGTGGCGGTGCGGCTGGTGTGGCAGGTGGACCCGACCCAGTCAGCCGGTACGCGCGCGGCCCGCGACCTGCTCCTCCGTGACCCGGCCGGGTTGACCGAGGCCGACAAGGAGGCTCTGTACGTCTTCTTCAGGGATCGGGTGGAGGAGGCGCGCGCCGACAACTCCTCGGCCAGCTGGGAGGACCAGCTGATGAAGGTGCTCGACTACACGGCCTGGCATCGGTTCATGGTCAAGCTCGATCGGGGCGACGGGCAGGGGTGGCAGGATCTCACCAGAAAGCTGCACGGGGCGCTGTCCGGCGGGGAGAAGGCGATCGCGCTGCATCTGCCGTTGTTCGCCGCCGTGGCCGCGCATTACCAGACCGACCCGGGTTGTCCGCGGTTCATCCTGCTGGATGAGGTTTTCGTGGGGGTGGACAAGACGAATCGGGGGCAGGTGTTCGACCTGCTGGTGGATCTGGGGCTGGATCTGGTGCTGACGTCCGATCACGAGTGGTGCGAATACCGGGAGCTGGACGGGATCGCGATCCACCAGCTCATCACGGGCGACGGGGACGACGCGGTGACGACGGCCCGGTTCGTGTGGAACGGCTACCGGACGGTCCCGACCGAATGAGCGTTCCCGAGCGGTTGCGGGTGGCGGGGTTGCGGCCGGTGTGGCGGGCCCTGCACGAGCGGCTCTCCTCCGGTCACCAGGTCAGCCGGGTCAGGGTGACCGGGCTGGCGGCCGACGAGCAGGCCGCCGTCGCCGACCTGCTCGGGCTCGACCGCTACCCGGGACCGTCCCTCACGATCGATGTCGCCAGGCTCGAAGGGGCGCTGGGCGGGCTCGACGTGCGTACCGTCACCGAGGAGATCATCGGCCCGGTCGACGACCGCAGACGCAAGCGGGCGGAACGGCAGGTCGAGCGCCAGGCGTTGCTCGACTGGTTCGCCGCGCATCCGGTGGTCGTCGCCGAGCCCGCGCTGCTGGCGTTGTCCGCCGTCCGCGCCGGTCGCGATCTGCTCGAACAGGCACTGGCCGTGCTCGCCGCGCTGCCCGGCTCCGGACGGCCGCTGGCCGCGGTGGCCGCCGACGTCACCGGAGATCCGCACGCCCTCGACGACGGCACCCGGCTGTCGGCGCTGGTCATGAAGGCCCTGTCCGTGCTGTACGACGTGCCCGCCCCGGAGGGTGCCCAGGAGCGGCGGGCACTGTGGGAGCGGGCGGGCGTGGCCTGCGACGCCCTGTCCACGACCGTGCTCGTCGCCGGATTACTGCCGGAAGGCGACGATCCGCTGGCCCGGGTGTTGCGCATCTGGGGCGGCCAGGCGAGCGTGATCACGCTCGCCCAGCTCCAGCACACCTTGGAACTGCGGGAACGGGACGTTTGGGTGGTGGAGAACCCGACCGTGCTGGCGCTCGCCCAGCAGCGGTTCGGCACGGCCTGCCCGCCCATGGTCTGCACCTCCGGCTGGCCCAACAGCGCCGCCATCCGCCTGCTGCGCTCGCTGCCGGGTGCCCGACTCCGCTACCACGGCGATTTCGACGGGGAGGGGCTGAGGATCGCGGCTTACACGATGGCCAAGACGGGTGCGGAGCCGTGGCGCATGTCCACCACCGACTACCTCCGAGCCCTTGAAGACCGCCCGTCCGGCTGCGTTCCGCCTGGCCGGGTGACCGATGCGCCGTGGGATCCCGAGCTGGCCCCCGCCATGCGTTCGCACGGGCTCGCGGTCCCCGAGGAACTCGTCGCGGAGCGGCTGCTCGACGACCTGGCATGACGGCGGACATGACGGCTGGTTGCGGGGCGACGCGCACGCATCCCGTCAACTCGTGAGCTGGGCGGCCCAGGGCGGGTCGGCGCCGGGCACCGAGCACGTCAGCGCCGACACCCGGGCCGCGAACTCCGCCGCCTCCACCGCCGCCCCCAGGTCCACGTCGTCGAGGCGGCCGCCCAGCAGGCCCTTCGTACCGAGGTGGTGCAGGAGCCCGGCGGTGAAGGCGTCTCCGGCACCGACCGTGTCCACGACCTCGACCTTCGGTGCTCGTACGGTGGCTCGTTCGCCGTCCAGGGACACCAGCGCGCCCGCCGCGCCCCTCGTGACGACGATCAGGCGGGCGCCGGCGGCGTGCCAGGTGTCGCAGGCACGTTCCATGGGCACGCCGGGCAGCAGGAACGCCAGGTCGTCGTCGCTGAGCTTGAGGATGTCGGTCCACTCGCACCAGCGGGCCACCGGGTAGTCGTCGATGGAGGCGAGGCTGGGGCGTACGTTCGGGTCGATCGAGATGGTGGCGCGCTCGGCGGCGGCCCGCGCGAGCTCCTCCACCGCCGTCCTCCCCGGCTCCCTGACCAGCGCCAGCGAGCCGGTGTGCAGGCACTTGACCGGGCCGAGGCGCTGGAGATCCAGCTCGTACGGACTCCACTGCCAGTCGGCCGTGCCGTCGGCGTAGAAGGTGTACTCGGCCTGGCCCCCGGCGTCCAGGGCGGCGACCGCCAGCGTGCTCGGCTCCTTGGCTTCAACGGACGAGGACAGGTCCACGCCGGAGGAGGCGAGGTGCTCGCGGAACAACCCGCCGAACACGTCGCCGGAGATGCGGCCGAGGAACCGGGTGGGAGTGCCGAGCCGCGCCAGCGCAACCGCCGTGTTGGCCGGCCCGCCACCAGGCAACACCCGCAACGCCAGCCCTGCCACCCCGCCGCCCACTGCGTCGCCGATGGGCCCATCGGTGGGATGCCCCGTGGAGAGTGCGGGTGGCGGGCCGGGGTGGCGCTCGGTGAAGCCGTCGGCGACGCACTCGCCCAGGACAGCGATCATCGGGCCTGCCTTTCTGGCACGTTGCCGATTTGTTACGGCATAAGGGCATTGACGTTTCTCGGATCGGAGTCCATCATCGCAGCACGGCAGATGTCAACGTTGACATATGTCAACGATGACATCGAATTCTCGCTGATAGGAACCGCCCATGAATGCAAAGCTTCCGGCCGGCCTCCTCGTCACCGCGCTACTCGTCACCGGGGTCACCGGCTGTGGCGGGAGCGGCGGCAGCGGTCAGAGCGCCTCCGGCACCCCCAAGGTCGGCCTGATCACCAAGACCGAGACGAACCCGTTCTTCGTCAAGATGAAGGAAGGCGCGCAGAAGGCCGCCCAGGCCAACGGCATGGAGCTGATGAGCGCCGCGGGCAAGTTCGACGGTGACAACGCCGCGCAGATCACCGCCATCGAGAACATGGTCGCCGCCGGCGTGAAAGGCATCCTCATCACCCCGAGCGACACCAAGGCCATCGTTCCGGCGATCAAGAAGGCGCGCGACGCCGGGGTCCTGGTCATCGCGCTCGACACGCCCACCGAGCCGCAGGAGGCCACCGACGCGCTGTTCGCGACCGACAACCTCAAGGCCGGCGAGCTGATCGGTCAGTACGCCAAGGCCGCCATGGCCGGCAAGCCAGCCAAGATCGCCACCCTCGACCTGGCCCCCGGCATCACGGTCGGGCAGCTCAGGCACGACGGGTTCCTCAAGGGGTACGGGATCCAGGAAGGCGACCCGTCCATCGTGTGCTCCCAGGACACCAGGGGCGACCAGGCCAAGGGCCAGACCGCCATGGAGAACTGCCTGCAGAAGGCCCCCGACATCAACCTCGTCTACACCATCAACGAGCCCGCCGCGCTGGGCGCGTACACGGCGTTGAAGGCCAAGGGCCGCGACAAGGAGGTGCTGATCGTCTCCGTGGACGGCGGCTGCACCGGCACCAAGGCCGTGCAGTCCGGCCAGATCGCCGCCACGAGCCAGCAGTACCCGCTCAAGATGGCCGAGGACGGCGTCAAGGCGGTGGCCGCGTTCGCCAAGAACGGGCAGAAGGCCAGCGGCTACACCGACACCGGCGTCACCCTGATCACCGACAAGTCCGTTACCGGCGTCGAGGCCAAGGATACCGCCTTCGGCCTGGCGAACTGCTGGGGCTGAGCATGGCAGTGATGGAAGCGACGCTGCCGCGCCGCCTGATCAGCACCCCCGTCGCGGGCCCGCTGGCCGCCCTCGTGCTGGCCTGCCTGTTCTTCGGGCTGAACACCGGCCAGTTCTTCACCGGCCCCAACTTCTCCCTGATCATCCAGCAGGTCATGGTGGTCGGCACGCTGGCCATCGGCCAGACGCTGATCATCCTCACCGCCGGCATCGACCTGGCGAACGGCGCCATCATGGCGTTCGGCGGGATCGTGATGACCAAGCTGGCCGTGGACAGCGGCCTGCCCGCGCCGCTGGCGCTGGCCGCCGGGCTCGTCGTGTGCGCCGGGTTCGGGCTGGTCAACGGGTTGCTGGTGACGCGGATCTCGCTGCCGCCGTTCATCGTGACGCTCGGCATGCTGAACGTGGTCTTCGCGCTCACCCACATCTACTCCAACGAGCAGACGGTCACGGACCTGCCGGCACTGCTGACGTTCCTCGGGCAGACGTTCCAGGTCGGCCAGACGAACGTCACCTACGGCTCGCTGCTCACGATCCTGCTGTTCCTGCTGTTCGCGTACCTGCTCGGGTCCACCGCGTGGGGCCGCCACGTGTACGCCCTGGGCAACAACCCCGAGGTGGCCCGCCTGACCGGCATCAGGACGAAGCGCCTGACCATCGGCGTCTACACGCTGGCCGGCTTCGTGTACGGCATCGCCGCCCTGCTGCTCGTCTCCCGTACCGGCGTGGGCGACCCGCAGGCCGGCCAGACCGACAACCTGGACAGCATCACCGCGGTCGTGCTCGGCGGCACCAGCCTGTTCGGTGGCCGCGGCATGGTGATCGGCACGCTGGTCGGAGCGCTCATCGTGGGGGTGTTCCGCAATGGCCTGCAGCTGATGGGCGTACCGTCGATTTACCAGACGCTCATCACCGGCATCCTGGTGATCCTCGCCGTCGCCGTCGACCAGCTCTCCCGCAGGAGGAACCGATGACCGGCCAGACCCCCGTGCTGCAGGCCCGCGGCCTGGTCAAGCGCTACGGTCAGGTGACCGCGCTCGACGGCTCCGACTTCGACCTGATGCCCGGCGAGGTGCTCGCGGTCATCGGCGACAACGGCGCGGGCAAGACCAGCCTGATCAAGGCGCTGACCGGCGCGCTCCAGCCCGACTCCGGCGAGATCCGGCTCGACGGCGAGCCGGTGCGCTTCCGCGACCCCCTCGACGCGCGCCGCCACGGCATCGAGACCGTCTACCAGGACCTCGCGGTCGCGGCCTCGCTCGACATCGCCACCAACATGTTCCTGGGCAGGGAGATCCGCAAGCCGGGCGTGCTCGGCAGCGTCTTCAGGCTGCTGGACAAGAAGCGGATGCGCGAGGAGTCGGCCCGGCACATGGCCGAGCTCAAGATCGGGCTGCGCTCGCTCACCCAGCCGGTCGAGTCGCTGTCGGGCGGGCAGCGGCAGGGCGTAGCCGTGGCCAGGGCGGTGGCGTGGGCCACGCACGTCGTGGTCATGGACGAGCCCACGGCCGCGCTCGGGGTCAAGGAGTCCGGCCAGGTGCTCGACATGATCAAACGAGTCCGGGACCGAGGCACGCCGGTCGTGCTGATCAGCCACAACATGCCGCACGTGTTCGAGATCGCCGACCGCATCCACATCCAGCGCCTGGGCCGCAGGGTCGCCGAGATCGCTCCCGGCGACCACAGCATGGCCGAGGTGGTGGCCATCATGACCGGCGCGCTCCAGGTGTCGGAGGGCAAGGCCGTGGTGGCGGACAAGGATGCGGCGGAGGCGATCGGCCTGTCCTGATGAGCATCTAGCATGGGCGGAATGCGCCGTCCGACGATGACAGATGTGGCCCGTGAGGTCGGGGTCACGGCGAAGACCGTCTCGCGGGTGCTCAACGACGACGGCCCGGTCGCCGTGGAGACCCGCGAACGCGTCATGGCGGCGGTCACGAAGCTGGGCTACCAGCCCAACCTGATGGCCCGCAACATGCGGGTCGGCGCCCGCGATGCCGCGATCGGCCTGGTCATCCCCGAGATGGGCAACCCGTTCTTCGGCATGGTCGCGGGCGGCATCGAGAGCGCCGTCCGCGCCCGCGGGCTCACCCTCATCGTCGGCTCCTCCAGCGAGACGGCGGACCTGGAGCAGTCGCTGATCGCCACGTTCCTGGCCCGCAGGGTGAGCGCGCTCATGGTCGTCCCCTCGGCCGCCAGCGACCACCGCCACCTGCGCACCGAGCGGGTGGCCGGCCTGCCGATCGTCTTCCTCGACCGCCCGGCCGTCGGGCTGCGGGCCGACAGCGTGGTCAGCGCCAACCGGGAAGGCGCCCGGTCGGGTGTCGCCCACCTGGTCGCGTACGGCCACCGCAAGATCGGCTTCGTCGGCGACCTGCCCGCCACCCTCTACACCCGACGCGAACGTTTCCAGGGCTACCGCGACGCCCTCGACCAGGCGGGCCTGCCGTTCGACCGGTCGCTGGTGGAGACGGGCCACGACCAGGAGGCCGCGTCCCGCGCCGCCTTGCGGCTCCTGTCCCTGGACGATCCGCCGACGGCGCTGTTCGCGGCCAACAACCTCGCCTCGATGGGCACGGTGCTGGCGCTGTCGCGGGCGGGGCGCAGGGATGTGGCGCTCGTCGGGTTCGACGATCTGCCGCTGGCGGAGGTGCTCGATCCGCCGTTGACGGTCGTGGCGCAGGATCCGGCGGGGATGGGGGCCACGGCGGCGGAGCTGGTGTTGTCGCGGCTGGACGGCGACCGGTCCAGGGCCCGCAGGTCACTGGTGCCCACCCGGCTGCTCGTCCGGGGTTCGGGCGAGTTGCCCCCGCCCCGATGACGCTCGGGACGGGGGCGACTCGACGTCAGCGTTTGACGGTGAACTGGCCCGCGAGCGGCCCGAGCACGACACTGTACGTGCCGGGTTCGGTGCGGCGCACGTCGAACGAGATCCGCGTGCTCCGCCCGTTCTGCAACGGAACGCTCTTGTGCTGCTCGTCCTCTCCGTTGATGCGGAGCACGGCGTCGTACGAACCGGGCTTTTCGCCCACGTTCGTTACCCAGGCTCCCACCTGGACGCGCCCTGAGCGGGACGCCGACACCTCCAGGTCGCTCACCGCGAACAACGCCTCCGGGCCGGCCACCCGGTCGTGCACGAAGACGTCGGTGCGCTTGTTCGTGTCGCCTTCGACCAGGTTCGACGAGTCGCTCTCGAAGGCCACGTACCGGCCGTCCTCGCTGATCGACGGCAGGTCCGCCCGGGCGTCGCCCTCCACCCCGTTCGGAGCGGTGGAGATGCGCTTGGTGGTGCCGGCCGCGACGTCGCGGACGAACACGTCGTTGCGCACGTTGGCGTCGTCGCCGACGATGTCGTTCCCGTCGCCGTAGAAGGCCACCGTACGCCCGTCGGCGCTGAGCGAGGGGGCGAAGGACATGCCCTTGGACCCGTTGCCGTCGAGCGCCACCGACACCAGGTCGGTCTTGCCGGTGGTCAGGTCCTGGACATACAGCTGGCCGAGCCCGACGCCGTTGCTGAAGGCCACCGCGTTGCCGTTGGCGCTGATCACCGGCCCGGTGCTCTCGGTGTCCGGGTAGGGCCCGGTGACCCGCTTGACGGCCCCGGTCTGCCGGTCCTTCACGAAGACGTCGATCAGGTCGTTCGTGTCTCCGGGCACCAGCGTGGCGGCCGCGCTCTGGAACGCGACGTAGCGGCCGTCGGCGCTGATCGTCTCCTCGCGCGAGTGGCCGTCGAGCTGGGACCCGTCCGGGCCGACGGAGACCCGCTCGGTCCTGCCCGCCTGCCGGTCGCGGACGAAGATGTCGGTCTTCCCGTTCGTGTCCCCTGGCACCAGGTTCGTCGCGTCGCTGTTGAAGACCGCGTACCGGCCGTCGGCGCTGAACCGCGGCGCACCGGACAGCCCGTCTCCCGGCACGCCCTCGGGCGACACCGAGAGCATCTCCGTCTTGCCGGTCTGCCGGTCGTGCACGAACGTGTCCGTCTGGCCGTTCGTGTCACCGGCCACCAGGTTGGTGGCCCCGCTGTTGAACCCGGCCAGGCGCCCGTCGCGGCTGACCGTCGGCGACACCGAGAACGCGTCGGCCAGCCCGCCGCCGGACGGCACCGAGACCCGCTCGGTCACCCGGGTACGCAGGTCGGTGGCGAAGATGTCCAGCTCGCCGTTGGTGTCGTCGCCGCCGGCCAGGTTGGACGCCGGGCTGGCGAACACCACCACGGAGCCGTCGCCGCTCAGCTCGGGCCACCACGCCTCGTGGTTGCCCTGCCGCCCGTCGGTGCCCAGCGACACCCGCTCGGTGTCCGGGCGGCGCGGCAGGGTCACGTTCGCGTCGGGGTTCCGCTTGCCCACTTCCACGTCTGCGGGTTCCGACCTGGACACGCCGGAGGCGTTCGCGGAGATCCGGTAGTCGCCGTAGGGGACGTCCTTGATCGTGTACCGGCCGCTCCTGTCGGTCGTCGCCGCCAGGGGGTCGGGCACGTCGAGCACCGCGACCGTGGCGCCGGGCACCGCCGTGCCGGTCGGGCCGTACACCACCCGTCCCGAGATCGTGCCCCGGCGCGTCTGCTCCAGCTCCATGCGCACGTCGGAGAGCCGGTCAGCCTGGACGCGCACGGTCTCGGTGTCCGTCTCGTAGCCGAACCTGGACAGCGTGAGCTCGTGCCTGCCCGCGGGCAGCCGCAGCTCGAACCGCCCATGCGCGTCCGTCTCGACGCTGCGCCCATCCGCCCTGGCGACCTTGACGCCGGCCAGCGGCTTGCGGGTGCGCTCGTCGGTGACGGTGCCGCGGACGCCGCTCTTCAGCCCCGCCTCCGCGACGGCCGCGGCGGCGTCGATCCGGCCCCGGCCGACGCGCGGGTTCGGGCGCGCGCCGTAGCGGTCGTCGGAGACCGACGTGCCCTCCAGGATCTCCAGCGCGGCGTCCACGGTCAGGCCGGGGCGGGCCTGCAGCATGAGAGCGACCGTGCCGGACACGTGCGGGGTGGCCATCGAGGTGCCGCTCAGCGTGGCGTACTCGCCGCCGGGCATCGACGACACGACGTCCACGCCAGGCGCCGAAATATCCGGTACGACGTACGAATCCGGCCACTCCGGCGGCGCGTCGATCCAGTCGGTGTGCTTGACCACGCCACCGCAGGAGAAGTCCGGCACGTCGTCGTTGACGTCGGTCGCGCCCACGGCCACGGCCTCGTACACGTTGCCCGGGCTGCTCGACTGCCCAGCCGCGCAGTCGTTGCCGATGGCGAAGGAGGGGAACGCGCCGGCGAAGTAGATGTTCCTGGCCGGTTCGATCAGCTCGTCGGCGTAACCCTCGCCGCCCAGCGACATGCTGACCACGTCGGCCGGCTCGCCCGCCGGCTTGCCGTCGGCGCCGAACGGCGCCACCGCCCACTGCATGCCCGCGACGACCTGCGCGAGCGTGCCCGAGCCGTGCGGGATGACCAGGCCGGCCATCAGCTCGGCGCCGGGCGCGACCCCGATCTGCGTGCCGGACGCGTTCCCGCCCGCGATCGTGCCCGCCACGTGCGTCCCGTGGTACGCGCTGTCGTGCGGCTCCGAGGCCACCGGCTTGCCGTCGGCGTCGAACTCGATCCAGCCGCCCGGATGCTTGGCGTCCGCGGCGTCGTCGCTGACGAGCTTGCCCTGCAGGTCCGGGTGGGTGAGGTCGATGCCGGTGTCGAGGATGGCCACCCGCACGCCCTTGCCGGTGATCCCCTCGCTCTGCACCTTGTCGGCGCCGATCTTCTCGACACCCCAGGCGGCCTGCTGAGCTGCTGTCTTCTGCGCTTTGCCCTGCTCGGGCTCGGGAACGGTGAGCGTGAAGTTGGGGATGATCCGCTCGACCACGTCCAGCTCGGCCAGGGCGTTCAGGGTGCCGGGCGTGGCCCGTACCAGGACCATGTTCTTCAGCCAGAACGTGTTGAGCACCTGGTCGCCGCGCGACTCGACAAGTTGGACCACGGGGTCCTGCACGGGCTCGGCGCTCGCGGACAGCGCGGCCCGCGCCTCGGCGCGGGACTTCGGCGCGGGCAGGTCGCCCGGCGTGCGCAACACGACGGCCGCTTCGACGCTGCCGCTCCTGAGCTGCGCGGTCAGCCTGGGATCGATCTTAGGCGGCGGAGTCGGCTCCGCGATGGTGTTGACGGCGGCGCTCGCCGTCGCCGGGCTTGCGGCGAACGTCCCGGACGCCAGTAAAACGGCAGATAAGGCGGCTACGAGCAGGCGTCGCCCAGGGGATCGGCGGGGGGACAGCGGCATGACGCTCCTTCGTTCCTGTGGCCACAGGGGGCCCAATCGTGCTCATGAACGCTGACATCTTCCGCTGTTTGCTGACAAGCTAAGTCGATGACGAGTTTCCGTCATGTGACGTAAACCCGACACGAGGAGGGGTCACGGGTGCTCGAGGCGATCGGACTCGGCCATCAGGACGAGGAGGTGTACGACGCCCTGGTCAGCCGGACCCAGGCGACGGTGACGGAGATCGTCCACGACTGCCACCTCCCGGCGTCGGCCGCCCGGCGGATCCTGCAGTCACTGGTCGACCTGGGCCTCGCCACCCGCTCGACCGGCCGGCCCACCCGCTACGTCGCCGTCTCGCCGGACAGCAGCCTGGAGGCCATCCTGCGGGAGCGCGAACGGGAGCTGGACGGCGTACGTACCCACATCCGGGCACTGATGGACGTCTACCGCGCCAACACCCGCTTCGCCCACCCCGGCGAGCTGATCGAGGTGGTCTCGGGGCGCGACGAGGTCAACCACCGGTGGGTGCAGATGCAGCACGACACGCGGGCGCAGATGCGCGGCTTCGACCTCCCGCCGTACGCGGCCCCGCAGGAGCACACGGAGTCGAACCCGATCGAGCTCAACCTGCTACGACGAGGCGTGAAATATCGCGTCATCTACGACACCAGCGTGCTGGAACTGCCGGGCTGGCTGGAGGACGTCACGGTGGGGGTGCAACACGGGGAACAGGCCAGGATCGCCGCGAACCTGCCGATGAAGCTGGGCATCTCCGACGACCGGCTGGCCATCATCCCGTTGTTGCGGGCGGGCGACAGCGTGGTCACGGCGTCGTACCTGATCCACCCGTCGCCACTGCTGGACGCCCTGGTGGCGCTGTTCGAGGCACTGTGGGAGCGCAGCGTCCCGGTCCGGTTGACGGCTCCCGGAGGGGACCTGTCGGAGGACGAGGAACGGCTGCTGATGTTGCTGGCGGCGGGGGCAACGGACAAGGCGGCCAGCCGGGCGCTGGGATGGAGCGAACGCACGGTGCAACGGCACATCACGCGGCTGATGCGGCGGCTGGGGGCGCAGACCCGCTTCCAGGTGGCCATGGAGGCCACGCGCCGCGGCTGGATCTGACGGCCTGTTTGACCCAGGTAGGTCGGGGTTCTCCGCATCAAGGCGCGACTCATTGCCCAGCGGCAAGGTTCACTTCAAGGCCGACTGGCGAGGCGGTGGAGAAGCGTCGGCCGCCACCACGCCCGCCTTCGCCTTACTGATCCGGATGCGAGGCGTCACGTAGGCCGGCGAACAGGTCCTCCTCGTGGTCGGGAGCGTCCACCCTGCACAGTTTCCGCTCGAACGCCTCATGCGAGAACGCCTGGTGCTGTGCCTCCTCCGGCATGCGCAGCAGGAAGATGTTCTCCCCCTGGCTCTCGTGCGCCTTGAGAGCCTTGAGCTTGCGCTCCACGTAGGGTGTGACATCGATGATGCTGGTGACCCGATCGTCGGGGGTGCCGAAGTCGTCGGAGGGCTCGAAACCGCCGAGGTCGACCCCGCTGTCGCGCATCAGCTCGAACATTCGCAAAATGGCGGTCCGGGGCATGGCCGTGTAATAGAACTTGTCGGGAATGCCTGTCGATTCCACCGCCGCTGCCGTGATGCGGTGGGCCTGGACGTGGTCCGGATGGCCGTAACCGCCGCCGCCCGTCTCGTCGTACGTCACCACGACCTGCGGCCGGTAGTGCTCCATCAGCGCGGCGAGCTTGGCGGCGGCCGTCTCGACGGGCACGTTCGCGAACGCGTCGGGGTGGGCGTTGGTGTCCCAGCCGTCCATGCCGGAGTCGCGGTAGCCGAGCAGCTCCAAGTGGTCGAGGCCCAGGTGCGCGACCGACTCGCGCAACTCGGAGAGCCGCCGCTCGGCCACCGCCGCGTCGTCGTGACCGGGCTCGCCCGGTTTGACGCCGCCCTGGTCGTCGCCCTGTTCGCCGTTGGTGCAGGTGACCAGGACCGTGCGGATGCCCTCGTCGGTGTAGCGGGCGAGGATGCCGCCGGTGCTCAGGCATTCGTCGTCGGGGTGAGCGTGCACGACCATCAAAGTGAGTTGCCGATCCATGGCTTGGGACACTACCCGCCGGCCCCGACAATCCCGGTACCCGGTGCTCGCCAACTGGGCTGGGCAGGACTTGCCCGGATGCAGCCCACGCTACGCCAGGAGGCGGACGGCTGGACCGTCCATGTGGCGCTGGCCAGGAGGGCGTGAGCGGCGAGGCGGTCACCCATAGGGCGAATTTCGGTCGGCTCGTGTCGTCACGACCGTAAGCTGGGCACATGTATTCGACGCAGATCTCTCGTCGCGTGAACGCACCGCGTTCGGCGGTGTATCGGGCGCTTGTCGATGCGGACGCGATCGCGAAGTGGCGGGTGCCGACCGGTATGACCAGCCACGTGCATGAGTTCGAGGCCCGCGAAGGTGGTTTGTTCCGGGTTTCGCTCACGTACGACGCGCCGAACGAAACCGGCAAGTCGATGGCGCATACCGACACCTACCACGGCCATTTCGTGAAACTCGTGCCGGACGAGCAAGTAGTCGAAGTGTTGGAGTTCGAGACGGTGGATCCCGCGCTTGGCGGCGAGATGAAGATGACCACGACGCTCACTGAAGTAGACGGTGGCACCGAAGTTCTCATCGTGCACGAAGGCATTCCCGACATTGTGCCTGCCGCCGACAACGAGACCGGTACGCGGCTGGCGCTGGAGAATCTCGCCAGGCTCGTTGAGGGGGAGTAGGGCCTATTGAGGGCCGCCCGCCTCGTTGGCCCGGCTTGAGATCCAGACCGACCAGACCATGGCCAGCGCGAAGCCAAGATCGTCGAAGCAGGCTGACGAAACGGTCATAGTCGAGCGCGAACCGGTCGAAGGACTGCGGATCAGCCACCGGCGTCATGCCTCTCCCTCCGCGGTGGGTCAGCCGCGATGGCAGAACGTTAGTACGCCCGGCCGCCGTTTCGTGCCAGTTCGTCGGCTTGGAGGCGGGCTGCGGTTGCTGCCGCGCGGTTGCCCAGGGTGTCGGCGAGGGTTGCTTGTTTGAGCCAGTTGTACGGGCTGCACGGTCGTACGTTGATTCGTTCGCTCACCAGGACCCGCGCCACGTCCCGCCGGCCTGCCCGAAGTGCCGCCTCCAGGAGTGTTTTCTGGACGGCGTCCCGCTGTGCGTGGCTGCCGCCGAACTCGTTGATGCGGTGCCTGATCGGGTACAGCAGGTCCACCACCGACTCATAGTCGGCGCGGCCGAATGCCACGATCGCGCGGCACACCGGCAGGCCCACGTGGAGGGTCATGTCCCGGTTGGTGATGCCTGGGTGCGGCTCGAGTACGTACGCCTCCCGCGTCGCGATCAGCTTCTCCGCGTCCCCGATCCGGCCGGCGCCCACGTACGACATCACCGCGTGCATGTCGTTGAACGCGTAGAACGGCTCGGCCACCCTCAGCGGCCAGGCGTCGGCCAGGGCTCGCCAGCGTTCGTCGAGCTCCGGCTGGTCGGAGCCCTCCAGGAGGAGCCGCCAGAGCAGGGCGGCCGCGTCGAGCAGCTCCATGGAGGACTGCCCGTCGGCCAGCACCGAGTCGTAGATCGCCAGCGCCCGCGGCACGTCCCCGGACTCCAGCGCGTACAGGGTGTAGTGCCACCAGTTGTGGATGTTGAAGAACGTGCCCGTCGACCAGTCCCGCGTGCGCGCGTCGAGGTAGCGCACCCCGTCGCCGAATCTGCCCTGCATCTCGTACGTGTGCACCACCGCGTGGATGCCCCACACGTCGCGCGGGTTCAGCTCGACCGCCCGCAACCCGACCTCTTCCGACCTGTCGTAGTGTCCCGCCTCTTCCAGGCCGAAGGCGTACATGCCCAGCATGTGTCCGAAATGCCGGTCGTCTTCCCGCCAGGCGGTCAACGCCCCGCCGATCCGGTCGCGGAGCGAGCGCGCGTCGCCGGTGAAGAAGTCGATCTGGTGCCCGGCGGCCAGCGCCAGCGCGTCGCGCGGGTGCGCCACGGTGATCTCGCCCAGCAGTGCCCCGCACGTGAGGAAGTCGCCGTCGAGCAGGGCCTGGACGGCCGCCACGTGGGCGCGTTCGCGGGGCAGCAGCGCCGGCTCGTCGATCCTGCGGCGGAAGGCGCCGAACCGCACTCGCGCGGTCCGGGCGTCCTCCACCTCGGTGGTCAGCAATCCCAGGTACGCCGACAGGACGTTGCCCATCGCGAAGTCGGGCGACTCGGCCAGCGCCGCGTTCGCCTCGGCGTCGACCTCCACCCGGAAGTGCAGCAACTCGTCGATCGCACGGTCGTAGTGCCGTGCCGCGGCGGCGCCGGCCCCGGTCATCGCCAGGCCGTGCTGGTCGTTGGTCACCGATCCAATGTACCCACCGCTTCAGTGGGGAATGAGGCCCTGGTCCGCGTATGGGTACAACCAGGCACGCCGCCGCAGCACCGCACCGTGCGCCGGTTACAGGGAACGCTGCGCCACCACGGCCCTGCCCATGGCCGGGTCGTCGCAGAACGCGCCGTCGATGCCCAGTTCGAGGAGCCGCGACAGCCAGCCCATCACGTTACCGGTCGCCCGCGGGTAGGCGGGGCTCGCCGGGTTGCCCAGCCGGTAGTCGGCCGGGAGCTGGGAGTTCTCGTTGCGTATCGTCCAGACGACCACGTCCAGCTGCCTGCGGTGGGCGTCCGCGACGAGCGTGGTGGGCTCCAGGGTCTTGCCCGCGGCGTCCACCGGCACCACGCGGCGGGTGTCGACGCCGATCCCGTTCGCGTAGCGGGCCACCTCGCGCAGCCCGTCCGGCTTCACCATGTCGTCGTAGGTGCGCGTGCTCCCCGAAGCGACCCAGTCGTACGGCGCGCCGGTGGCCGTGATGAGCTGGACCAGCGGCAACCGGGTCTTGGAGCGCAGCTCGCGCAGGTTCGCGGTCTCGAAGGACTGGATGTACGCCTTGCGCACGTGATAGCGGTTCAGCAGGTCGAGCAGCGGCTCCTCCAGCGACAGGCCGATGGAGTCGAAGTAGGTCGGGTGCTTGGTCTCGGGGTAGACGCCGACGCCGTGCTGGAGGGCGAGCTTCACGACCTCCTCGAACGTCGGGATCTCCGCCAGCCCGTCGAAGGCGGTGTTGTCCGGCCGCAGGTCGGGAACACGTTCCTTGGCCCGCAGCGTCTTGAGCTCGGCCAGCGTGAAATCCTCGGTGAACCAGCCGGTGACCGCCACGCCGTCCACGGTCTTGGTGGCGCGCCGGGCGGCGAACTCGGGGTGCGCGGCCACGTCCGTGGTGCCCGAGATCTCGTTCTCGTGCCGGGCCACCAGCACGTGGTCCTTGGTGGAGACGAGGTCCGGTTCGATGTAGTCGGCGCCCATGGCGATGGCGGCCTCGTACGACAGGAGGGTGTGCTCGGGCCTGTGCGCGCTGGCGCCCCTGTGCCCGACCACGATGGGGGCCTGGCCGCGGCGCTCGGCCGTGGCGGGTGGTGTCTGGACCAACACAACGGCGACCGTACCGCCGGCCAGGACACCGGCCAGTACGCTCGCGAGTAACCTGCGCATCGTCATGCGCGCACCGTAGACCGTTCAGATGGACCGCGAGTTACGCGTGGGCACACAGGGGAAGAGGCGTTACAGGCGGGATGGCCGTCAATCTGCGGGCGCCGTTCCTGCTGGTGCAGCGGGCGCTGCCGGGGATGGTCGAGCGGGGGTTCGGGCGGGTGTTGTTCATGTCGTCGGTCGCGGGCTTCACCGGTGGCATCGTCGGGCCGCACTATGCGGCGTCCAAGGCGGGGCTGCACGGGCTGGTGCACTACCTGGCCGCGCGGGTGGCGCCGCGCGGTGTGACCGTGAACGCCCTGGCGCCCGCGCTGATCGAGGACACCGACATGCTGCCGGCCACGGCCAGCCCGGGTAACCTGACCGTCGGCCGGTTCGGGCGCCCGGAGGAGGTGGCCGACCTGGCGATGGCCGTGCTGGGCAACGGCTACCTCACCAACCAGGTCCTGAGCTTGGACGGCGGCGCGTACCCGCGCTGAGAGAAGCCGCACCAATCCCCTGATTACCGATTGACTTTATAGGTTTTTCGACACAGCATGATAATCGTGTCCTCAATCGAGCTGGACGTCCGAGCCACCTCCCCGCCCGCCCGCGTCAGGTCACGACGGCGACTGCCGGGCACGGGCTGGAAACGGCTGCTCAGCCCGCTGGCCTTACTGGGACTCTGGCAGGTGGCCAGCGTCACGGGGCTGCTGCCCGAACGCCTGCTCGCCGCCCCCGCCGCGGTCGCGGCGACCGCGCTCGACCTGGTCCTCGACGGCACGCTGCCCGAGGCCATCGCCGTCTCCATGCAACGCGTCCTCATCG
The DNA here is from genome assembly GCF_043197025.1 of Nonomuraea marmarensis. Lineage (NCBI taxonomy): Bacteria > Bacillati > Actinomycetota > Actinomycetes > Streptosporangiales > Streptosporangiaceae > Nonomuraea > Nonomuraea marmarensis. Next base: position 211,326 of record NZ_JBICRM010000012.1, on the reverse strand, counting down.
GGTTCGGCGCCGGGGCCGCGATCGGGGTCGGGCTCGCGCTGGTCGCGGGGCTGAGCCGGGCGGGCGAGCACACCGTGGACCCGCCCATGCAGATGTTGCGGGCGCTGCCGCTGTTCGGGCTGATCCCGCTGTTCATCCTGTGGTTCGGGATCGGCGAGACGCCCAAGATCGTACTGCTCGCGCTGGGCGTCGCCTTTCCCCTCTACCTCAACACCTTCTCCGGCATCAGAGGCGTCGACGGCCGGCTGGGCGAGGTGGCCGAGATGCTCCGGCTCACCCGGGCCGAGCTGATCAGGCACATCGTGCTGCCGGGCGCGCTGCCGCAGGCCCTGGTCGGGTTGCGGCAGAGCCTGGGCGTCGGCTGGCTGGCCCTCATCGTGGCCGAGCAGATCAACGCCGACGCCGGGCTCGGCCACATGATCAACGACGCGCGGGAGTTCCTGCGCACGGACGTCATCGTGGTCGGCCTGCTCGTCTACTGCGTGCTCGGCCTGCTCACCGACTCCCTCGTACGGCTGCTGGAACGGAGGGCGCTGACGTGGCGACGCGGGCTGCTGACCTGAAGGTGGCCACCGTACGCGGGCTGACCAGGGACTTCGACGGGCGGCGGGTGCTCGACGGGCTCGATCTGGACATCGCGCCCGGCGAGTTCACCGCCCTGCTGGGACGCAGCGGCTCGGGCAAGTCCACGCTCCTGCGCATCCTGGCCGGGCTGGACCGCGAGGCCAGGGGAGAGGTACGCGTCGAGGGCGAGGTGGCGGTCGCCTTCCAGGAGCCCCGCCTGGTGCCGTGGAAGCGGGTGCTGGCCAACGTCGTGCTCGGCCTGCGCGGGCCCGCCGCCGTCGACCGGGCACGATCCTCGCTGGCCGAGGTCGGGCTGGAGGGGCACGCGGGGGCGTGGCCGCTGACCCTGTCCGGCGGCGAGGCGCAGCGGGTCTCGCTGGCCCGCGCGCTGGTCCGCGAGCCCGGCCTGCTGCTGCTCGACGAGCCGTTCAGCGCGCTCGACGCGCTCACCAGGATCGCGGTGCACCAGCTCGTGCTCGACCTGTGGGCCCGCCATCGGCCCGGCATCCTGCTCGTCACGCACGACGTGGACGAGGCGCTGCTGCTGGCCGACCGGGTCCTCGTCCTGGACGAGGGCCGGGTCGCGCACGAGAGCGCGGTGCCGCTGGCCCGGCCCCGCCATCGCGACCACTCCGACCTCGTCACCCTGCGCGCGGAGCTGTTGCGGCGGCTCGGCGTCAACCCGGAGGAGACGGCATGAAGCGAGCCCTGGCGCTCATCGTCCTGTTGATCGCCGCGACGGCCTGCGGCGGAGGCGGGCCATCGGGCGGTACGCAACCGTCGCCGGGCGGCGAGGTGACGCTGCGCATCGGCGACCAGAAGGGCACCGGGCTGCGGGCCCTGCTGGAGGCGTCAGGGCAGCTCGACGGCCTGCCGTACCAGATCACCTGGTCGCAGTTCACTTCCGGCCCGCCGATCCTGGAGGCGATCAACGCCGGGTCGCTGGACCTGGGCGCGGTGGGCAACGCGCCGCCGGTGTTCGCCGCCGCGGCCGGATCGAAGATCGCCGTCATCGGCGTGGCCGAGAAGGGGGTGGGCGGCGCGGCGATCCTGGTGCCGCCGGATTCGCCCATCAAGACGCCGGCCGAGCTCAAGGGCAAGAAGATCGCCGTCGCGAAGGGCAGCTCGGCGAACTTCCACCTGCTGGCCGTACTGAAGAAGGAAGGGCTCGGCTTCTCCGACATCAGCCCGCAGTACCTCCAGCCGCCGGACGCCCTGGCCGCCTTCTCCACCGGCCGGGTCGACGCCTGGGCGATCTGGGATCCGTACACCGCGCAGGCGCAGGACCAGGCCGACGCCCGCATCCTGGTCGACGGGACCGGCTACGCCAACGGCTTCGAGTTCCAGATCGCCGGTACGGACGCGCTCGCCGACACCGCCAGGGCCAAGGCGCTCGGCGACTACATCACCCGCATCCGCCGGGCGCACACCTGGGCCAACGACCATCCCGCGGAGTGGGCCACGGTGTTCGGCAAGCTGAGCGGGCTGCCCGCGCCGGTCGTGGAGCAGGCGGTCGCCCGCAACAAATACACCGATCTCAAGCTCGACGCCGACGTCATCGCCCGCGAGCAGCAGGTCGCCGACGCCTTCCACGAGGCGGGCCTCATCCCCACGGCAGTGCAGGTCGCCGACATCACCGACAGCCGGTTCAACGAGGGAGCGCAGTGAGGTTCCACTGGTTTCTGCCGACCAACGGAGACAGCAGGCAACTCGTCGGCGGCGGGCACGGCCTCACCCGCGAGCACGGCCACCAGGGTGGGTTCCGTGAGCCCGACATCGAGTACCTCGCGCAGATCGCCCGCTCGGCCGAGCAACTCGGCTTCGAGGCCGTGCTCACCCCGACGGGCACCTGGTGCGAGGACGCGTGGCTGGTCACCGCCGCGCTGACCCGGGAGACCGAGCGGCTGAAGTTCCTCGTCGCCTTCCGCCCCGGCTTCGTCTCCCCGACCCTGGCGGCGCAGATGGCCGCCACGTACCAGCGCCTGTCGCGCGGCCGGCTGCTGCTGAACGTCGTGACCGGCGGCGAGCCCGCCGAACAACGGCGCTTCGGCGACCACCTGTCGCATGACGACCGCTATGCCCGGACGGCCGAGTTCCTGCAGATCGTGCGCGGCGCGTGGAGCGGCACCCCGTACGACTTCAAGGGCGAGCACTACCACGTCGACGGGGCCACGGTCTCCATCCCGCCCGACCTGCTGCCGCAGATTTATTTCGGCGGCTCGTCCACGGCGGCGGGGCCGGTGGCGGCCAGGCACGTCGACGTCTACCTCACCTGGGGCGAGCCCCCCGAGCAGGTCGCCGCGAAGGTGGCGTGGATGCGGGAGCTGGCCGCCGAACAGGGGCGCGAGCTGCGCTTCGGCATCAGGCTGCACGTCATCTCGCGCGACACCGAGGCCGCGGCCTGGGCCGAGGCCGAACGCCTGCTGGAGGCGCTCGACCCCGCCGACATCGCCCGCGCCCGCCAGGTGCTCGGCCGCAGCGAGTCCGTCGGGCAGCAGCGCATGCTGAACCTGCACGCGGACTTCGACGGCGGCGGGGCGCGGTCCCTGGAGATCCATCCCGGCCTGTGGGCGGGGGTCGGCCTGGTACGGGGCGGCGCCGGCACGGCCCTGGTCGGCAGCCACGCCCGGGTCGCCGAGCTGGTGGAGGAGTACGCCGCGATCGGGATCGAGGAGTTCATCCTGTCGGGCTATCCGCACCTGGAAGAGGCCTACTGGTTCGGTGAGGGCGTGCTGCCCAGGTTCGCCGGCTGACCGGGGTCAAGAAGTGACCATGAACGGGGGATCTTGATGAGTGCTGCCGCCCTGCCGCCTAGTCTCGTGCCCATGCCGATCGACGAGAACGCCTGGCTCCCCGATCCCGAACGCTCGCTCGCCGCGGTCGTACCACCCGGATCCGGGCCGGGGCACTGGGCGGGCGCGCCCAGCGCGGTGGCCGCCGACGGGTGGATCCATCTGGCCTACCGGCTGCGCAGGCCGGTAGGGGAGGGGCGCGGTCACGCCGTCGTCGTGGCGCGCTCCCGTGACGGCGTGCGGTTCGAGAGCCTACTCACGATCATCCGGGAGGAGATGGACGCCGAGTCCCTGGAACGCCCGTCGCTGGTGCGCACCCCCGAGGGCCGCTGGCGGCTCTACCTCAGCTGCGCCACCCACGGCACCAAACACTGGCGGATCGAGGCCCTCGAAGCGGGCGACCCCGCCGGGTTCGACTCCCGGTCGCGTACGACGGTGCTGCCCGGCGACCCGAAGACCGGGGTGAAGGACCCGGTGATCGTATGGCGGGGCGGCATGTGGCATTTGTGGGCCTCCTGCCATCCGCTGGCCGACCCCGGCGAGGCCGACCAGATGACGACCTGCTACGCCACCAGCGCCGACGGCCTGTCCTGGGCCTGGCACGGCACCGCGCTGAGCGGCCGGCCGGGGAGCTGGGACGCGCGTGGCACCCGGGTGAGCGCCGTGCGGTTCACCGGTGGCGGGGTGCTGGCGTACTACGACGGGCGGGCGAGCGCGGCGGAGAACTACGAGGAGCGGACCGGGGTGGCCGTGGGGGTGGACCCGGCGGCGCTGACGCCGCTCGGCGACGTGCCCGCCGCCGCCTCGCCCCACGCCGGCGGCGGGCTGCGCTACCTGGACCTGGTCGATCTGCCTGGGGGAGGCGTGCGGCTCTACTACGAGTACGCCCGGCCGGACGGCGCCCACGAGTTGCGGACGGAGTTGCGCGTCTGACCGATCGTCCCGCGGGGTTCATTGCGGGCGTGGGCGGCCGTTGCGGGACTGGCGCTGGCCCTCCGGCCGGGAGCCGACCAGTCCGCCTGAACGTTCGCGCGGGCGCAGCCAGTCGGAGAAGTCCTCGCCGGTGACGCGCTGCAGCAGCTCGATGTCGTCGGCGAAGCCCGGGATGAGCCGGCGCCGCTGCTCCCAGGTGAGCGGGCGCCGCGCATCGCCGCGCCGCTGCAGCAGGTGCTCGATCGGCTCGGTCAGCGCCCGCGCCAGACGGTACGGGAGCAGCCGGCTGGCCTGCGCCCCCGCCCTGAGCGCCGCCGACAACAACGTGTGCCGGCCGCCCGCCTCCGGTTGGGCGGTCACGTTCTGCCTGGGCACCTTCGTGAGCAGGCCCTGCTCGACGCCGAGGAAGGCGCAGATCCTGTCCAGCGTGCGCGCGGGGTCGTCGAGCAGATCCCGGTATCTGAAGATCAGCACCTGCTCGCGCGGGAACAGGGTGAGCAGGTGCGCGAGCTGCTCGCCGTACCGGCCGAGTGCCGTGTAGTGCCAGAAGTGCGCCCAGCCCGCCTCGATGCGGTCCGGCTCGGCCTCGCAGGCGCGGACCAGGTCGCCGATCGGCTCCAGGCCGGCCGACCACAGGTGGGTCCAGTTGGAGTGGGCGCGCTCGACGGGATCGCGCAGGATCGCGATGAGCCGCGCGTGCGGGATCGCCGCGTGGATGCGGCGCTGCGCGGCCAGGTCGTACAGGTAGAACGGGGTGGACTCGCCCAGCAGGGCGGCTTCGGGCGCGGTGGCGAACAGGGCCTCGTAGTCGGCGCGCCGCCAGACGTGCTCGCGGTAGGTCTGGGCGTCGCCGGGCCCGCCGCGGGCCGGGGGCGGGCCGTCGGTGAGGAAGAACTTGGGCTCCTTCACGTGGGACAGGAAGAGCGCGGGGTGTTCCTGGAGCGCCGCGTGCAAGGCCGTGGTCCCGGCTTTCGGGGCGCCGATCACTAGGAAGTTCGGTAAGGGCATCGTCCTCGTCCTTCCTGCTCCTCGCCAGTTTTCCCAATTTTCCTACCAAATGTGTGGGACATCCACCCGTTGACAGATATACCCAGTTTTCCTACTGTTTGACTAGGTATTGGCTTTCATGCTGATCCGCGCGAGGAGCCACAGTGATCGAACGCAAGCGCGCCGACCGGGCGCGGCCGTACTCCACTTCTGCCGACGCCGGGCGAGAGACGGCGCTCTCATGACCGAGACCCTGCCCAGCCGTTCGCGGCGCGCCCTCGACCCGGATGGGTTCAGGCGTGCGCTGGCCGTGCACGCGGCGGGCGTCGTCGTCATCACGGCGCAGAGCGGCGGCGTCCCCGTCGGGCTCACCGCCACGTCGTTCTCCTCCGTCAGCCTGGACCCGCCGCTGGTGTCCTTCTACGTCGACCGGTCCTCGACCACCTGGCCGTCGCTCCGGTCGGCCGGGCACTTCGCCGTCAACGTGCTGGCCAGCGACCAGGCGGAGCTGGCGGCCAGGTTCGCGCGCAAGAACGTGGACCGCTTCGCCGAGCCCACCCGCTGGCGGCCGGGCCCGCTCGGGGCGCCGTTACTGCAGGACGTCTCGGCGCACCTGATCTGCCTGCCGCACGAGACCGTGTACGTGGGCGACCACATCCTGGTCGTCGGCCAGGTCGCCGAGGCCACGGTGCACGGGCCCGGCCGTCCCCTCATCTACCACCAGGGCCGCTTCGGCCGCTTCATCGCCCATCCCGAGGAACGGGCATGACCGCCGGGGAGCCGTTATGACGCTTCCCGGCGTACAGGCTCGGCCGCGGCAGGAAGAGGAGCGGCCGCTGGAGGTCGGCCACGGGCAGCGGGAGGCGGCGGCCGCGCTGGGCATCCCGCGGGTGCGGCGGTTGTTCCGGATCATCCTGCCGCAGGCCATGCGGACCATCGTGCCGACCGCCGGCAACGAGATCATCGGCCTGGGCAACGAGGCGATCCCGGCATCGCAGATCAACCCGCCGGGGCTGCCCAGGCAGACCGCCTGAAGATTTTCCTAAAATCGAGTAGGGATTAACGGAATACTGATATCCGTTCACGCACACCAGAAAGGCCTCGGCTCATGCCTGTGGAGTTTCTCGGGATCGGGGGGACGAACGACGGCTCGGAGACCTCGCCGCGCTCCGGTCCCTCCTTCGACAAGCAGTACACGCTGCGGCTCGCGCGTGCGCACCAGGAGTACGGCTGGGATCGGGTGCTGTTCGCCTACGGCTCGGGCTCGCCCGAGCCGGCCCAGGTGGCCGCCTACGTGGCCGACCGGGTGGAGGACCTGCAGATCCTGCTGGCGCACCGCCCGAACGTGTCGTATCCGACGTACGCGCTCAAGACGTTCGCCACCCTCGACCAGATCAGCGACGGGCGGCTGACGGTGCACTTCATCACCGGCGGCAACGACCACGAGCAGGGCCGGGAGGGCGACGTCCTGACCAAGGACGAGCGCTACTCCAGGACCAGGGAGTACATCCAGATCGTCAAGCAGGGGTGGACGTCGCGCGAGCCGTTCGACCACGAGGGGCCGCACTACTCGTTCAAGGACTTCGTCTCCGACGTGTTCCCGGTGCAGCAGCCGCGGCCGCGGGTGTCGTTCGGGGGGTCGTCCGCGGCCGCCTACGCGGCGGGCGGGGCGGAGGCCGACATCTACTGCCTGTGGGGCGAGCCGCTGGCGGAGACCGCGCAGCAGATCGCCTCGGTGAAGGAGGCCGCGGCGCGGGCGGGGCGCACCGACGTGCCCAAGTTCCAGGTGGCGTTCCGGCCGATCATCGCGCCGACCGAGGAACTGGCGTGGGAGAAGGCGCATCGGATCCTGGGTGATCTGCAGCGGGTCGGGGCGAACCGGCGGCGATTGTCCGGCCCGCCGCAGAACGCCGGGTCGCAGCGGCTGCTGGAGGTGGCGGCCAAGGGGGAGCTGTACGATCGTGCGCTGTGGACGCCGACTGCGGCGGCCACCGGGGGTGCCGGGAATTCGACGGCGCTCGTGGGCACTCCGGAGACCGTGGCCGAGGCGCTGCTGGACTACTACGACCTGGGGGTAGAGATCCTTTCGGCGCGTGGCTACGACATCCTGGACGACGCCATCGACTTCGGGCGGCACGTGATTCCGCTGGTCCGGGAGGGGGTCGCCGAACGCGACCGCCAGCAGGCGACCCCACTGACCCCGGTCGCCCCATGACTACACCAGCCGTGCCCCCGCCCGCCGTGGCGGGTGCGGTGCATCCGTTGGATGATCCCGCTCGGGTCTCGCTTCTTGGGGCGCATGCGCACCTCGCCGAGCGGCGCGGCCGGGTGTTGCGCTACCTCGTCGACGTGGCCCCGTTCCATTCGATGCCGCCCGCGCCGGGTCCCGCCGACTGGGCCGACATGGCCGCGCTGGTCGGGCCCGGCGGGCTCGTGCCCCTGACCGGGGTGGTGTCCCCTCCGGCCGGATGGGAGGAGGCCCAGAGCGTTCCGGGAGTACAGCTCACCGGTGACGACGTCGTCGGTGGGCACGACGCCGAGGCGGTCCGGCTGGGAGCGGCCGACGTGCCGGAGATGCTGGACCTCGTCGAAAGGACCAAACCGGGCCCGTTCCGGCTACGTACCGTCGAACTCGGCACCTATCTCGGGATCCGGCGCGGCGGCGCGCTGGTGGCGATGGCCGGGGAGCGGCTGCACCCGCCGGGCTGGACCGAGATCAGCGCCGTCTGCACCGACCCCGCCCACCGCGGCCAGGGGCTGGCGACCCGGCTGGTGCTCGCCGTCGCGGCGGGCATCCGGGATCGGGGCGAGACCCCGTTCATGCACGCGGCCGCCGCCAACACGAGCGCCATCCGCCTGTACGAGTCGCTCGGCTTCCGGCTGCGCCGCACCACGACCTTCCGCGCGGTACAGGTGCCGGCGGACCTCCTGGTCGGCTGACCACCGGCACCCGGCTGGCCGCGGGCCCGTTCGGCGGGAGAAGGCCTAAGCCCCCGAGCGGCCCGCGGCGATGGTGTCGTAGTCGGGGATGCGACCGGCGATGCCGTCGCCGGTGAAGTCCCCGACCCAGCCGTCGTCGTCGTGGAAGAAGCGGATGGCGGTGAAGTCCGGCCGGGTGCCCATGTCGAACCAGTGCGTGGTCTTGGCCGGCACGCTCAGCAGGTCGCCCGCCTCGCAGAACACCGCGTGCACCTTGCCGTCCAGGTGCAGGTAGAAGATCCCGGAGCCGCTGACGAAGAAGCGCACCTCGTCATCGTCGTGGGTGTGCTCGTTCAGGAACTTCGCCCGCGCCGCGGCGGCCCGCTCCGGCCAGTCGGCGGAGTCGTCCGGGTGCAGCTGGGCGACGTCGACGAACGTGTAGCCCTCCTCGGCGACCACCCGTTGGACGTGCTCGCGGTACGCGTCGAGGATCTCCTCCTGGCCGGCTCCGTCCGGCAGGCCCGCCACGATCCCCCAGTGGCGCAGCACGACGCCGATCTCCTTGAGCGAGACGGCGATCCGCTCCTGGTCCTCGGTCCGCAGCAGCGTCTGCGGGCTCTCGTCGTCGGTGTACACGGTGAGGTACGTCATGGGTCCATCATCCCCTACTCCATCTTCTTGGTAAATCCTACATGTAAAGTGGACAATACGGGTGAACTGCGCTTAGCATCCGCATGTGATTCGTGCAAGACACCTCGGAGCGGCCTTCCTGCTGTGCGCCCTGGCGCTGGCCGGCTGCTCCCAGGCAACCACCGCCCCGAAGCCGGCCGCCGCCCCCACCACCGCGCCGGCGTCTCCCACCGGCGCCGTTCCGGCGAAGTTCGCCGCCGGCGGCGTCAGGATCGCGCTGGTACGCCAGCTCTCCTCGGGCGACTACTTCGAGCAGTGGCTGGCCGGCGCGCAGGCCGAGGCCAAGGGGCTGAACGTGACGCTGGAGCTCTCCAGCGGCGACGGCAACAACGACAAGCAGGCGCTCAACCTGGAGCAGGCCGTCAACCAGAAGCCCGACGCGATCATCGTCGACCACGGCTTCGCGCAGACGGTACAGCCCGCGATCAAGAAGGCGGTCGCGGCGGGCATCCCGCTCGTCGCCTTCGACGTCGAGGCCGGCACCTCCGAGGCCGTCACCCTGTCCCAGGACGACCACCAGATCGCCGCGCAGACGCTGGGCGCGCTCAAGGCGGACACCGGAGGCAGCGGCGACGTCGTGTACGTGTACGTCGCCGGCTTCGCCCCCCTCGACCGGCGCAACGAGACCTGGGAGCAGTTCAAGAAGGACAACCCGGGCATCAAGCAGGTCGCCCAGATCGGCGTGGTCAACAGCTCGACCGCCTCGGCGGTCGCCGACCAGGCCAAGGCCGCGCTCCAGGCCAACCCGAACGTGAAGGCGATCTTCGCCCCGTACGACGAGTTCGCCAAGGGCGCGGCGCTCGCGGTCAAGGAGCTCGGGCTGCAGTCCAAGGTCAAGATCTACGGCGCGGACATCTCGACCGCCGACATCGCCGTCATGACCGAGCCGAACAGCCCGTGGGCCGCCACCTCGACCACCGACCCGTCCAACGTGGGCCGCGTCGCCGTACGCGCCGCCGCCCTGCTCGTCGCCGGGCAGCAGGTGGCCAAGGACCTCAAGGTGCCGCCCGCGCTGGTCACGCAGCAGCAGCTGCACGACGGCGGCATCACCAACATCGAGCAGCTCACCCAGGCGGTGCCCGCCCTGCGCACTCCCGACGTCGCGCGGGTGCCCTGGGCCGCGTCGTGATCGCCGTCTCCGGTCTGTCGAAGGTGTACGGGGCCACCCGGGCGCTCGACGACGTCACGTTCGACGTACGGGCCGGTGAGATCGTCGGACTGATCGGGACCAACGGCGCGGGCAAGTCCACGTTGATCAAGGTGCTGTCGGGGGCCGTCCGGCCGAGCTCGGGCACGATCACGCTGGACGGGCGGCCCTTCGAACCCCGCGACCCGCTGGACGCCCAGGCGGCGGGCGTGCAGACCGTGCACCAGAACATCGACGACGGCATCGTCCCCGGCGCCACCGTCGCCGAGAACCTCACCCTGGACCTCATCGCCCGCCCGGGGACCGGCTGGTTCACCACCCGTTCCGGCATCACGGCGCAGGCGCGGGCCATCGCCGCCGAGGTCGGGCTGCCGGTGCCGCTCGGGGCCCGGGTCGAGGCCCTGCCCGCGAGCGACCGGCAGCAGGTCGTGATCGCGCGTGCCCTGTCCCGCCGCGCCCGCCTGCTCGTCTTCGACGAACCCACCTCCACGCTGTCGGCCACCGAGTCCGAGGTGCTGACCGCGAGGGTGCGCGAGTCGGCGGCCTCGGGGGTGGGGGTGCTGTACGTGTCGCACCGGCTGGCGGACATCGAGTCGCTGTGCGACCGCGTGGTGGTGCTGCGGGACGGGCGGTTGCGCCGCGTCTTCACGGCGCCGTTCACCCGCGCCGCGATCGTGCGGGCCATGCTCGGCGAGATGGCCACGCATGGGCTGGGCCCGCATGGGTCGGTCCCGCATGGGTCGGTCCCGCCTGGGTCGGGCGCGGACGGGTCGGGCGTGCCCGGGGCGCCCGACCTCCAGGCCCCGTCTGGGGCAGTCGTGCTCTCGGGGCGTGGAGTCCGGGTCGCGTCCGGGCGGGCGGCGTTCGACTTCGAGGTGCGGGCGGGGGAGGTGCTCGGTGTGACCGGGCTGGTCGGAGCGGGCAAGACCGAGCTGCTCGAACAGCTCGCCGGTGCGCGCCCGCTCGTCTCCGGTGAGTTGCGGCTCGACGGCCGCCCGTACCGGCCGCGGCACGTGAGCGGGGCGATCGCCGCCGGGGTGGCGTTCGCGGGGGAGGAGCGTTCGGCTCAGGCCGTGGTGCCGGGCTGGTCCGTGCGGGCGCTCGTCACGCTGCCGTGGTTGCGTGCGCACAGCCGGGCCGGGCTGCTGTCCCGCCGTTCCGAGGCCGCCTCGGCGCGGCGGGTCGCGCAGCGGTTCGGGGTGCGGCTGGCCGGGGTCGAGGCGCCCATCGAGACGTTGTCCGGGGGCAACCAGCAGAAGGTGGTCGTCGGGCGGTGGCTGGAGCAGGCGCCGCGTGTGCTCCTGCTCGACGAGCCGTTCCGCGGCGTCGACGTCGGCGCCCGCGCCACCATCGGCCAGACCGTGCGCGAGGCCGCCCGTGGCCTCGTCCAGGAGGCGGCCGGCAACCCGGCCGGTGACGGTGCGATGGCGGTGGTGGTGGCGTCGTCCGATCCGCAGGAGATCGTCGAGGTGGCCGATCGGGTCCTGGTGCTGCACGAAGGCGTGCCCGCCGGAGAGCTGGCCGTCGCCGACGCCACTCCCGAACGGCTCGCCGCGCTCATGTCCGGCTCCGACCACGCCGAGCACGCCGGGGAGGGTGCATGACCGCCACCCGCCAGGCCGCCGCCCCTGCCACGGGCGCGGCGGGCGGGCGCAGGGCGGGGGCGCTGGCGTACCGTTACGGGCTGCTGATCGTGCTCGCCGCCATGATCGTGATGTTCGCGGCCCTGCGGCCGGGTGCGTTCGGCACGTACGCCAACGCGCTGATCGTGCTCCAGTCCGTCGCCGTCGTCGGCATAGTCGCGCTCGGCGTGACCGTCTCCATGACGACCGGCGGCTTCGACCTGTCGGCCGGCGCGTGCGTCGGCGCGGTGGTCATGGTGACCGCCCTCGCCATGGTCAAGTACAACCTGACCGGCGCCACCGCGGTCGTCGCGGGCCTGCTCACCGGGCTGCTCGTCGCGGGCGTGAACGTGCTGCTCACCGTCGTGGCCAGGGTCCCCGACCTGGTCGCTACGCTGGGCACGATGTTCCTGTTCCAGGGCCTGGCGCTGATCATCACCTCGGGGCAGTCGGTCTCGGCGGGCATGACGGTGGACGGCGCGCCCGCCCCCGGCCGCTACACGGAGGGCTTCGCGTGGCTCGGCGGCGGATCGGTCGGCTCTGTGCCGGTGCCGGTGATCGTGTTCGGCCTGCTCGCCGCCGCCGTGTACGTCCTGCTCAACCACACCCGCTGGGGCCGCGCCCTGTACGCGATCGGCGGCAACCCCGAGGCCGCCAGGCTGGCCGGCATCCGGGTCGCCCGCTACCGGGCGCTGGCCTACGCCGTGTCCGGGCTGTGCGCCGCGGTCGCGGGCATCCTGCTGTCCGCCCGGCTGGGCCGCGGTGACGTCGGCGCGGGGGACCCGTACCTGCTGCAGTCGGTGGCGGCGGCGCTCATCGGGTACGCCGTGCTCGGCGCCAACCGCCCCAATACCCTGGGGACCGTCGTCGGCGCGCTGTTCATCGGTGTGATGATCAACGGCATGACGATGCTCAACGCCCCGTACTATGCGCAGACCTTCGTCCAGGGGGCGCTGCTCGTCGGCGCCCTCGTCGCCGGCTACACGTTCAAGGAGAAGATCAAGTGACCGTGGTCTCCGGGCAGTCGTACGAGCTGCTCACCGCCGAGACCGTGCCCGCCTATGTCGCCGGCCGCCCCGCGCTGCGCGCCAGGATCGACCCCGCGCGGATCACGCGGATCCGCGAGGTCGGCGACGGCAACATGAACACCGTCTTCGCCGTCGAGGTCGACGGCGGGCCCGGCGTGGTGCTCAAACAGTCGATGCCGTACGTGCGGGTGGACCCGGACTGGCCGATCACCCCCGACCGCAACCGGATCGAGGCGACCGTGCTGGCCGAGCACGGCAGGGTGGCGCCCGGCCTCGTGCCCGAGCTGTATGACGTGGACGAGGCCGGCCACGTGCTGGCGATCGAGGACCTGTCCGACCACCGGGTATGGCGCGGCCTGCTGAACGAGGGCCGGCGGTACGACGGGGTGGCGGCGGACCTCGGCCGGTACGTGGCCCGGGTGGCGTTCGGCACCTCGGTCTTCGGGCTCGGCGCCGAGGCGCACAAGGCGGCGGTGGCGGCCTCGGTCAACCCGGAGTTGTGCGAGATCACCGAGGACCTGGTGTTCACGGAGCCGTACATCGAGCACGAGCACAACAAGATCCTTCCCGCCAACGAGGCCGACGTGGCCGCGTACGCGGGGGATCCCGCCGTGCGCACCGCGATCGGGCTGGCCAAGCTGGCGTTCATGACGCACGCCGAGGCGCTCATCCACGGCGACCTGCACACCGGCTCCGTGCTGGTACGCGACACGCCGCACTCGACCCGCGCGTTCGACGTGGAGTTCGCCTTCTACGGGCCGGTCGGGTTCGATATCGGGGCGTTGTGGGGCAACTACGTGCTGGCCGCGGCGCGCGCCCTCGCGCTGGAGGACGAGGAGCACGCGGCCTGGGTGCTCGAACTCCCCGGGCAGACGTGGGAGGCGTTCCAGGAGGAGTTCACCAGGTTGTGGCCGGGCCGCGAGGACCCGCGCGTGTACGGCGACGGCGTGCTCGACGCGTACCTGGCCAGGGTTCAGGCTGACGCGGCGGCGTTCGGCGCGGCCAAGGCGGCCCGCAGGGTGATCGGCTTCTCCCGCGTCACCGACATCGAGACCCTGGGGGAGGACCTGCGGGTCAGGGCCATCCGCGGTGTGCTCCACTCCGCCCGCCACCTGCTCACCAGCGCCGCCCCGACGTTCGACCGGGTGGGCGAGCTGCTGGCGGACGCGCTCAGCGGATGGCGATCGCGTACGACAGCAGCCATTCCACGCACTCAGTGACATGCCGGGCCCGGCGCAGATTCGGGCCCCACGTGTACAGGCCGTGGGAGGCCACGATCACCGCCGGGGTACGCGGATCGTAGGCGGCCTCGAACCGGTCGCCCAGCTCCACCATGTCCTGGCTGTTGGCGATCACCGGGATGAGCACCTCGTCGTCGTGCGCCAGCCGCCCGATGCCCTTGAGCGTCTCGACGTCCCGCAGCAGCACGCCCTTCGGCCAGTGGTGACCGGCGACGACGGCGCTCAGGGCGTGCACGTGCACGACCGCGTCCGCGCCGGTCAGCGCGGCCACCCGGGCGTGCAGTCCCGCCTCCGCCGACGGGACTAGCGGCTCGACGCCGTCCACCGCGACCGCGGCGCCGTCCGGGCCCACGACGGCCACGTCGGTGGCGGCCAGCTCGCCCTTGTCCAGGCCGCTGGCGGTGACGGCCAGGCGCAGCGGGTCCCGGGTCACGACCTCGGACAGGTTGCCCGACGTGCCGCGCATCCAGCCGAACCCGGTGTAGCGGGCGGACTCGGCCGCCAGCCTGCCGCCCGCCGCCAGGACGTTCTCGGCGGTGGGAAGGTCGCTCATTTGATCTCCTCGAAGGACGTGACCACGGGGTGGTCGCCGAAGCCGGCGTGTTCGCTGGGCTCTCCCGGGCGGCGCACGCCCGTCGTACGCCAGCCGGCCGCTCCGGCGGCGTCCAGCTCGGCGGGCACGTCCGACAGGAACAGCAGCTCGCCCGGCTGGGCCCCGAGCGCCTCGGCGATGCTCTGGTAGGAGGCGGGCTCGCGCTTCGGCCCGGCGTTGACCGTGTCGAAGTGCCGCTCGACCAGCACCGACAGGTCGCCCGCCGCCGTGTGCGCGAACCACGGCCGCTGGCTGGCGACCGACCCCGACGAGAACACCGCCAGCCGCCGCCCCTCCTCCCGCCAGGCCCGCAGCGCGGGCGGCACGTCGTCGAAGAAGTGCGCGGTCAGCTCACCGCGGGCGAAGCCGTCCGCCCAGATCTGCCCCTGCAACGTCTTCAGCGGTGTCGCCTTGACATCGCCGTCCATCCAGCCGTGCAGGATCGCCACGGTCTCCGCGGTCGTGGCACCGCCGGTCTCAGCTACTGCGGCGGCCACCACGGGGTCGTCGCGGTGCGCGTCGATCCACGGGCCGAGGCGGGGGCGGGCGTAGGAGTAGAGCCCGACATGTACGGACTCGGTCGAGCTCGTCGTGCCTTCGATGTCGAGCACGATCCAGACTGGTGATTCGCTCATCGGGTCTGTGCTCATTGGGTAAGGGCCTCCACGAAGTCGGCGACGAAACGCGGCGCGTCGACCGCGGTGATCACCCGGGTGTCGGGCGCGGGCTCGTACGGGAAGGCCGGCGGCAGCCCGTCGTGCGTGCGCATCAGCCGCGCCCTGGACAGGAACCCGTCGCTCCTGATGTTGACGGGACCGTACATCGACGCCGTCGCGAACCCCGGATCCAGCAGGATCCCCGCCGCCAGCGGGTCGTGCAGCGGGATGATCCGGCGCCCCCACTCGTTCTGGTAGAAGTCCAGGTAGGAGTCCAGGATCTCGGTGGCGAACCTGGCCCGGGGCGTGCCCGCCGCCCGCAGCGCCCCGATGGCCCGCTCGTCCAGGATGGTCGTCCCGGTGACGTTGACGCCCACCATCACCAGCTCGTTGCGCGGCGCGGCGAACACGGCGCGGGCGGCGGCCGGGTCGTTGTGCACGTTCGCGTCGATCATCAGCAGCGTGCCGGGCGGCGCGTACGGTCCCGAACCGCCCATCAGCACCACGGACCGGTACCGGGTGAACAGCTCGGGGTCGAGGCGCAGCGCCGCCGCCAGGTTCGTCAGCGGGCCGAGCGCCAGCAGGTCGAGCTCGCCCGGCTGCTCGGCCGCCAGGCGCACCAGCAGCTCGGCGGCGCTCTCGCCGGTCACGGGCGGCAGCGGCCGGTGGTAGCCGCGGTCGCCGAGGCCGTCTTTGCCGTGCACGTGCCCGGCGATGTTCGCGGTCCCGGCCAGCGGCTCGGCGGCGCCGCGGGCCACCGGCACGTCCAGGCCGATCAGCCGGTTGACGTGGCCGATGTTGCGTACCGCGTCCTCCTCCTCGCAGTTGCCGAACACCGACGTGATCGCGACGATCTCGGCGTCCGGGCGTCCGGCGAGGTAGAGCAGGGTGTGGGCGTCGTCGATGCCGGTGTCGGTGTCCACGACGATCCTGCGAGTCATACGGCCTCTTTCACGTGTTCCGGGCGGTAGACGCCGCTTTCGGTGATGATGCGGGTGACCAGGTCGGGCGGGGTGGTGTCGAAGGCCGGGTAGTGGCCGGTGACGCCATCGGCGGCCGTACGGGTGCCGAGCACGTGCAGCACCTCGTCGCCGTCGCGGTGCTCGATGACCACGTCGGCCGCCGTGGGCGCGAGCGGGTCGGGCGCCTGCACCATCGCGTAGAACGGCACCCGGAAGCGTTGCGCCGCCAGTGCCACCCCCAGCGTGCCGACCTTGTTGACCACGTGCCCGTCGAGCGTCACCCGGTCGGCCGCCACCAGCGCCACGTCGGCGAGCTTGTCCGCCAGCACGGCGGCGACCATGCCGTCGGTGATCAGCGTGGGCCGGTAGCCCATCTCGACCAGCGTAGCCGCCGTGAGCCTGGCCCCCTGCAGGTAGGGGCGCGTCTCGGTGCAGACGAACTCCAGCCGCTTGCCCGCCTCCTGCGCCGCCTCCACGGTCGCGATCAGGTACGCGTCCGCCCAGCAGTGGGTCAGCACCCGGGCGCCGTCCGGCAGCAGCCCGGCCGCGTGCCGCCCAAGTGACGCGCTCCTGGCCCGGTACGCCGCGTCGTGCTCGGCCGCCGCCGCCTCGACCGCCTCCGCCAGCTCGGCGCCCGACGCCTGGGCGAGCGGCCCGTCGATGGTGGCCGCCAGGATCGCTCGCACGGCGTCGCGGATGTGGTTGTTCGTCGGCCGCGTCACCACGAACCGGGCGCCGGCCGCCCGCAGCCGGTCGGCCGCGACGCCGGGCGGCTCGTGCCGCGCCTCCCTGGCCGCCAGCACCAGCCCCGCCGTGGTCGCGAACAGCGGCCCCGAGCTCTGCGTCACCATGCGCTCGATGGCCACCGCCACGTCCTCGCTGGTGGCGCAGCGCACCCACCGCCGTTCGAAGGGGTAGACGCGCCGGTCGAGTATCTCCACCACGTCGCCGGTGAGGCGTACCGAGTTGGCGAGCGTGCTCATGTCGACTCCCTCGGGCGCCGCCTGGCCGCCGCACCGGCCAGGATCAGCGCGATCAGCGTGATCACGTACGGTGCGGCGTCGGCCGCCTGCTGCGGCAGCCCCACGCCCTGCAGCCGGAAACCCACCGCCTCGGCGACGCCGAACAGCAGGCAGGCCAGCAGCACGCGGTACGGCAGGACGCCGCCGAGCATGACGGCGACCACCGCGATCCAGCCCCGGCCCGCGCTCATGCCCTCGCTGAACAGCGTCACGTTGCCCAGCGCGAGCTGCGCCCCCGCGAGCCCGCACAGGGCGCCCGCCGCGAGCACGGAGCCATGCCGGTATGCGCCCGCCTTCAGCCCGAGCGCCTCCGCGGCCTCCCGATGCTGGCCGATGGCCCGGATCCGCAACCCGGACCGGGTGGCGCGCAACCACCAGGCGACGGCCGCGACCAGCACGAGCGCCAGCGGCACCAGCGGTGACTGCGGCCCGAGCACGGGCACGTCCAGGCCCAGCTCGGCCAGCGTCGGCAGCCCCGCCAGATCGGGGGAGCTGTAGGTGCCGCCGCTGCCGAAGATCTGCCGCATCAGGAACCCGGTCAGGCCCAGGGCGAGCAGGTTCGTGCCCACGGCGACCACGATCGGGTCGGCGCGGAAGGTCACCGAGGCGGCCGACAACATCGCCGCGTACAGGACGGTGGCCACCACCGCGCCCGCGACGCCCGCCCAGGCGCTGCCGGTCAGATCGCTGAACACGACCGCGGTGAACGCGCCCCACAGCAACTGGCCCTCCAGGGCGATGTTGAACACGCCCGCGGCCTGGCACAACATCCCGCCCAGCGCGGCCAGCACGACCGGCGCGGTGGCGGTGAGCACGGCGGACAGGAACGACCATTCGAAGATGTTCACGCGCCCGCCCTCCGCCTGCGCACGGTCGCGAACACGGCCACGATCACGATGATCAACCCCTGCACGACCTGGGTGAGCTGGCTGGGCACCCCCGCCTCGCGCTCCATCCCGGGCCCGCCCGCCTGGATCACGGTCAGCAGCGCGACCGTGAACGGCACGGCCACCGGCCTGGCCGCCGCCAGCAGCACCGCCGCGACCGCGGTGAAGGTGTAGCCGGGGGCGGTCAGCGCGCCGTCCACGAACCGGTACGGGGGCCCGAGCACGATCAGCCCGCCCACCAGGCCCGCCATCGCGCCGCCGCCGGCCAGGGTGATCGCGGCCAGCCGGTCGACCGGGACGCCGCCGTACCGGGCGAACTCCCGGCTGTGGCCGGTGGCGCGGATCTCGTAGCCGAGGACCGTGCGCGTGTCGGCGTAGAGCCAGGCGGCGGTGAGGATCGCGATCAGTGGGAGGCCGAGCGTCACGTAGGCGCTTCCCGCCAGGGCCGGCAGGTGGGCGGCCTCGGGGAGCGGTGGTGTCTGGGCGATGCCGGTGCCGCGTTCGGCGAGCGGGAAACGTACGAGGTAGGAGGAGAGCGAGACCGCCGGGGCGCTGATCAGCAGCGTGGTGACGATCGCGGGGACGCCGAGCCGGGTGCGCAGCGGCGCGGACACGCCCGCGACCAGGCCGCCCGCCAGCGCGGCGGCGATCAGCGGGAGCAGGACGGCGAGCACGGGCGGGAGCGGAGTGTGCAGGGCCAGCGCCGCCGCCACCACCCCGCCGATGGCCAGCTGGCCGTCGCCGCCCAGGTTGAACTCGCCCGCCCGCAACGGGATCGCGAACGCCAGCGCCATGCCCAGGGTGGGGACGAAGGCGGCGATCGTGTATTCCAGGTTGCCGTCGGCGATGGCCCCCCTCACCAGGGCCGGGTACGCCAGCGCGGGGTCCACGCCGACGGCCAGCATCACGAGGGTGGTCAGGACGAGTGCCCCGGCCACGGCGATGACCGGCGTGGACAGGACGGCGCGGCGCGCGAGGCCGAGAGAAGCCCGTGGTGGCGCTTCAGATGTCGAGGAGACCGTCATGCCGCGCTCCCCGTCATGGCCTGGCCCAGGAGGGCGTCGGTCGCGTCGGCGGCGGGGTACTCGGCCACGACGCGGCCCTCGTACATGACCAGGATCCGGTCCGCCAGGTCGCGCAGCTCGGACAGCTCGCTCGACTGCAGCAGCACCGCCTGGCCCCGGTCGCGGGCCTCGGTCAGGAGCGCGTGGATGCGTTCGCGCGCGCCCACGTCCACGCCCTGCGTCGGCTCCTCGACCACGATCACCGGGGTGTGCCGGGAGAGCTCGCGGGCCAGCACCGCTTTCTGCGCGTTGCCGCCGGACAGCGCCGAGACGGGCACGTCCGCGGAGGCGGCGCTGATCGAGAACCGCTCGACCAGATCCCGCGCCCGCGCCCGCACCACGCCCCTGGCCAGCCGCCAGCCGCCCACCTCGTGCTGGTCGCCCATCAGGAGGTTCTCGGCGAGGGACATCTCCGGCGCGGTGGCGCGGCCGTGGCGGTCCTCGGGCACGTAGGCGACCCGCCGATCCCGGCCCGGCCGGACCGGGGTGCCGCCAAGGAGGACCTGGCCGGTGTCGCCAGCGCCGGACGTCCGCAGGCCGGTCACCGTGTCGACGAGCTCGCGCTGGCCGCTGCCCGCGACGCCCGCGAGGCCCACGATCTCGCCCGGCCGCACGCCGAACGACACCTCGGACAACCGCGCGACGCCGTCTCGATCCCGGACGCTCAGATCGCGCACTTCGAGCACGTGATCCGCATCGGACACCGCCCCCGGGCGGTGTGTCGCGGTGGCGGTGAGGGAGCGGCCGATCATCGCCTGGACGAGTTCGTCGGCCGTGGTCTCGGCCGTGGTGAAGCGGCCCGTCACCCGGCCCTGGCGGAGGACCGTGACCCGGTCGCTGGCCGCCAGCACCTCGCCCAGCTTGTGCGTCACCAGCAGGACCGACACACCCCCGGCGGCCAGCGTGCGCAGGACCTCGAACAGGCGGTCCGCCTCGCCCGGCGTGAGCACGGCGGTCGGCTCGTCGAGGATCAGCACCTCGGCCCGCCGGTAGAGAGCCCTGAGGATCTCCACCCGCTGGCGTACCCCCACCGGCAACCGGCCGACGCGGGCGGACGGGTCGGCGCGCAGGCCGTACCGTTCGCCCAGGTCCGCCACCGCACGGCGGGCGGCGGCGCGGTCGACCGCGCCGCGTGCGACGGGCTCGGCGCCGAGCACCACGTTCTCCGCCACGGTCAGCTCGGGGAAGAGCCGGAAGCGCTGGTGCACCATGCCGAGGCCGTGCGCGATCGCGTCGGCGGGGGAGCGCAGCCGCACCCGCCGGCCCTCGCGCAGCACGTGACCGGCGTCCGGCCGGTGCAGGCCGTACAGGACGGACATGAGGGTGGACTTGCCGGCCCCGTTCTCGCCCACGACGGCGTGCACCTCGCCCCTGGCCACCGCCAGGTCGATCCCGTCGTTGGCGAGCACGGAGCCGAACCGTTTGGTGACGCCAACGAGCTCGGCGGCGGCGGAAACCGTCACCGTTAGCCCTTGAGCGGGTCGGCGACGGTGATCTTGCCTGCCACGATGTCGTCGCGGGCCTGCTTGACCTTGGCGATCACCTCGGGGCTGGCGGCCACGGTGCAGCCGGAGGAGGCCACGTCGGCTTCCAGCGCGTTCACGCCCACGCCGCCCTCGGCCAGGCCGTACACCTTGACGCCGCCGGTCTTGCCCGACGCGATCTCCTTGATGGCGGCCTGCTCGGCCACGTCGACGTTCTTGAGCACGTTGTCGATGACGTTGCCCGCGCTCTGCCCGCACTGGTTGACGTCCACGCCGAACGCCTTGGCGCCCGCCGCTGCGGCCGCCTCGAACACGCCCTGGTTGCCGCCGGAGGCCGCCGCCGCGACGATGTCGCCGCCGCGGCCGATGAGCGCCTGCGCCTGGGACTTCGCGCGGGCGGGGTCGCTGAACGGGTTCGCGCCGCCGACGTAGAGGGGCGTGCCGGTGACGCCCTCCTTGACCGAGGCGGCGCCGGCGAAGAACGGCTCGATCCAGCGGTGTACGAAGGGCGAGTCGAGCGCGGCCACCACGCCGATCTTGCCGCTCTTGGTGAGGAGTCCCGCCTCGATCCCGGCCAGGTACGCCGCCTCGTGCTCCTTGAACGACACACACGCCAGGTTGGCCGCCTGGTCCTTGGCACACGAGTCCACCTGCAGGAACTGCTGGTCCGGATGCTGCTTGGGCACCGTGGCGAACACGTCGTCGAAGGAGAAGCTGATGCCCACGATGACGGCCGGCTTGGCGCGTACCGCGGCGTCGACGTTCTGGGCGATGCTCGTGGGGTCCTTGCTCTCGTACAGCTTGAAGGAGGCGCCGATCTCCTTGGCGGCGGCTTCGGCGCCCTTGACGCCGAGCTGCAGGAAGCTGTTCGTGCCGACCGGGTTGGGAGTGATCAGGATGACCGACTTGGCCGGCGCGGCGGCGGTGCCGCCGGAGGTGCCCTGCCCGCCGCACGCGGCGAGGGTGAGGAGTGCGGCGGCCGCGGCGATGAGTGGGGAGATTCGCATGGTTTCCGGTTCTGTCTTTGCGGGTGGTGCAGATGGGATCATATCTCCATATTTCCTACCAAACCAACCTGTATAGTCGCTCCCGCTCGTTCTTACTACATCGAGCGGGCCAGCGCGACTCTCGCCTGCCGGGCGGCCGCGATGACCTCGCTCGGACCGGCATCCGTCCCCTGCGCCGCTAGGAGCGCGGCGAGCCACTCCACCAAGTCGTCGATGCTTCAACTCCAGCGACAGGTCGTCGACGGCCAGCCGGTCGCTGTAACGCTTGCTCAACCTTTGGGACTGATCACGCCGCCCCACGCTCGGCGGGCGTCGAGGCCCAGCTTCACTCGGCCGCGCCGCGACGGACGGCCGGGCCGTGCGCGCTGCGCGGGTTCCGTACCGCCGAGGTGGTGGACGCGGGGGCGCGCGGGGCGCGGCTGGCGGCCGGGGTGTCGCTGGTGCTGGCGGCGGGACGGCTGCGCGACCAGGCAGCCGACGGCGACGCCGCCTTTCCCGCGGCGCGGCGGCGGCTGGCGGCGCGGTGGGAGGCGGGCGGGACGCGGCTGGCAGCTGGGGTCGGCTTCGACACCGGCCCGCCCCGGGCTGCTGACGTTTCTGACGTGCGGGTTGTGGCGGCCCCGGTGGAGCAGGAAGGCCGGCCGGCCGTGCGGCGAGCGCTGCTACCTGCGCGACGGCTGCGACTGCGACTGCAGCGGCTGTTGCGACTGCTGTGGCTGTTCATGCGACTCATGTGACTGCTGTGACTGCTCGTGCGGCCATTGAGCCCGCCCCGGTATCGCGGCCAGGGGCGGGCCCAAGGCGCCGGAGCGGCTAGCCGCCCGTGATCACGAAGCCCGATCCCGGTTCGCGGACGATGTCGCCGGTCGCCGAGTTGGTGATGGTCACGTTGGTCAGCCGGGCGCTGCCGCGGGCGCTGCCCATGGCCAGGATGCCGGCGCCGTTGTTGGACTTGTCGATGCGGACATTGATGATCGCGACGTCCGGCATGTTGCCGCCGCCGGCCTTGAACTGGATTCCGTCGTAGGTCGAGTCGGAGATGTCGGTGTCGCGGATGGTGACACCGGGGATGTCCCCGTTCGGCGCGAAGAGGGTGATGGCGCCGAACTTCTGCGCCTCGCCCCAGAACACCCCGCCGGTGCGGTGGAGCGCGTTGCCGGCGATCAGGGTCTGCCCCGAGAAGGGCAGCGGGTCGTGGTCGGTCGCCAGCATGATGCCGGGGTAGTTCATGGTGTCGTAGATCAGGTTGTTCTCGATGGTGTTGCCGTAGCCGCCGTAGATCGCGATGCCGTTCGCCCGCCACGGCAGCTGGACGGTGTTGTTGACGAAGTGGTTGTCGTGCGCGATGTCGGTCGTCGTGTTCTTCACGAACCGGTTGGCCCAGACCGCCAGCGAGTCGTCGCCGGTGGTGCGGAACGAGGAGTTGAACACCCGCGAGTTCCGTGTGCCGTTGGTGAAGTTGATGCCGTCGGCGTAGGTGTCGCGGATGCGCATGCCACTGAACTCCAGCCCGTCGCCCGGCCCCCACAACTCGGGGATGTTGTCGTAGTCGCGGCCAACCCAGACGCCCACGTTGGCGTGCTCGATCCAGACGTTGCTGATCTTGGTGTTCCGGCCGAACCTGCCATTGAGGCCCACTCCGCCTTCGGCCCCGCCCGGCCCGCCGCGGATGCGGCCCGAGCCGAAGATGGCAATGTCGGAGATCTGGACGTTGTCGTCGATGTCGAAGCCGAAGTTGCCCTCGTGCGGGTGGTTGATGCTGCCCGTGGCGAGGTGCGGCTCGGTCAGGGTGTACAGCTGGGAGTGCCACATGCCCGCGCCGCGGATCGTGACGTTGCTGATGCCCACCTGGTTGTACTGGCCCCGGTTCAGCGGGTCGTCGGTGAGGATCTTCTTCTCTTGCCGCCACTGGCCCGGCGGGATCCACACGCAGCTGATGACGCCGTTCTGGTCGTCGGTCACGGCCCGCTGGATGGCGGCCGTGTCGTCCTGCCCGTCGTTGGGCACGGCGCCGTAGGTGGTGATCGAGGTGCACCCGGCCGGTTGGCCGGCCGGCGGCGCGACCTGCTCCAGGTCGATCAGGTCGATGATGTAGAACGGCGCCGAGTCGGTGTTGTCGCGCTGCAACCGGAACTTGGTCCCGACCGGGTACGACTGCGACAGCAGCGCGTGCGACTCGTCGAACAACCGGCGGGCGTCGGCCTGCGGGGTGTTCGTCAGGTCCTCCGCGCCGTCGCTGTTGCCGTACAGCCAGCTGTGGCGTGAGGAGAGGGTCAGTTTCTGGACGAAGGCGCCGTTGACGTACAGGCTGATCGTGGCCTCGGTGCCGCCGCCGCCCGGGGCGTCGGGGATGGAGTTGCGCACCACGATCGAGTTGGCGGGGGTGGTCGAGGTGAACTCGACGTACTGGCCGGTGCTGTTCAGCCGGACCGACTTCCGGCCCGAGGACTCGGTGGCGAAGTTGGTGTGGCCGAAGGTGCGCAGCGGATCGGTCTCCAGCAGGGTGCCCTGGTAACCGGCGGCTTCGGCCTCGTACTCGGTCCACGGCACCGCCGCGCCGCGCCCGACCACGATGGCCTGCGTGAACGTGTTGTTGTTCTCGTTGGTCTCGGCGACGACGCCGGTGGCGTCCGCGGTGGCGGTGATGGTGGCGCCGCCGCTGGTGGCGGTCCAGCTGCCGCTCATGGCCACGTTGGCGGTGGCGCCCGCGGCGATGGCCGCGGTGCTGGCGTTGAGCGTGGTGCCGCCCACCGCCAGCCGGGTGACCGTGGTGGCGCTCACGGCGCTGGTCCCGCGGTTCTTCACTGCCACGGTGAACGTGACCGCCGCCCCGACGGCCGGGTTCGGCGGGTTGGAGGTGACGCCGAGCACCTGGAGGTCGGGGCCTGGCGCCTCGGCGACCGTCAGGGAGGACGTGGCGGTGTTGTTGTCCTCGTTCTGCTCGATGATCGTGTTGTCCGCGTCCGCCTTGGCGCCGACCGTGTAAGTGCCAGCACCCCTTGTCCCGATATTTGCGGACACGGTGCTTGACGCTCCTGCGGCCAGGCCCGGGACCGCGGCGGTGCCGACCGATGTGCCGTCGAGGGAGAAGGTGACGTCGTCCGCGCCGGAGGCCGTGCTGCCCGCGTTCCTTACCGTGGCCGACAACGTGATCGCATTCGTGGCGGTCGGGGAGGCCGGGGTCCACGAGAGGTTCGAAAGCGTGAGGTCGGGGTTGGGCGCCGGGGTGCCGAAGATCTGGAATTCGGCGACCTGGCCGCCGGGGGCGCCGGTGTTGGCGGTGATCTGCAGGCGGACGTCGGCGGCCTTGGCGGTGACCGGGATGGTGACGGTGTTGCCGGTGGCCGGGTCGAAGGTGTAGGTGGCCGAGCTGACCAGGTTGGTGAAGGTGGTGGCGCTTTGTTCGCGGCCGAGGACCTGGATGGTCTGGGTGCGGCGGCTCCAGGCCGGGTCGGGGTTGAGTTTGAGGGTGAGGGAGGTGAGGTCGGCGTTGGCGCCGAGTTGCACGGTCAGGGTGTTGGGGTAGGCGGCGCCTTCCCAGTAGGTCTGCAGGTTGTTGTCGTTGGCGTTGGTGGCGATGTAGGTGTGGGTGTGGGAGGACTCGGTGATGGTTTTGCCCAGGGCCAGGTTGGTGCCGTCGCCTGGGGGGTTGTCCGGGGTGCTGCCCCAGATCTCGAGTTCGGAGAGTTGGCCTGCGGGCCAGCCGGTGTTGGCGGTGATGCTCAGGCGGACGTAGCGGGTGCTGGTGGCGGCGAAGGTGATGGTGGCGGTGGGGTTGAAGGTGTAGGTGGCCGAGCCTGCGAGGGTGGTGAAGCTGGAGCCGTTCGGGCTGGTCTGGACGGTCAGCGTCTGGGTGCGGCTGGGCCAGCCGGCGGGCAGCTTGAGGACCAGTTTGTTGATGTCGGCGGTGGTGCCGAGGTCGACCTGGATCCATTGCGGGAAGGCGTTGTTGGCCGATTCCCAGTAGGTGGCCTGGTTGCCGTCGGTGGCGTTGGCGGCGGTGTAGGCGTCGGTGGAGCTGCTGGCGGTGGCGGGTTTGCCGGCGGCGAGGTTGGTGTCGGCGGCGGCGTGGGCGGCGGGGGCGGCGAGGAGTCCGATGGCTAACGTAAGGGCGGCTAAGAGTGCTCTCATGGGGGTGGCCCTTCGGGTAAGGCGGTTGGCCGAACCATAAGATGTCGAGCAGATAGCCGCAATATTTCGACTTAATTTCGCAAAAAACTACTTGTGATCTGTCCGGTTATGAGGGGCCTTTCTGCTTGTCAGGAGGGGTGAAAGGGACAGAGCCATGGCTTCGGCCTCACGTAAGAGACGACGTCGGAAATCCGCAAGCGCACGCAAATATTTGCGGTGAGCGTGGTGCGGTTTGCGCGGGTTCAGCTGGACTGTTCGCGACGGTAATCGGCGCCCGCCGCCACGTACCTCTGGTGTTCCGCCTCGTGGTCGGCGATGCTCGCCGACGGGCGCCGCGATCAAGGTGGAACGAGGGCGCGCCGCGACGCCAACTTGCAGAGCAGGGCAACCCGAACACCGCCGACGAATCGATGTTCATGTCAGCTTTTCTGGTGGAAGCCGGTTGGCCGCAGGGGTATAGCGGTCAACCGGCCGCCATTTCAGCGCTCCCGCGCGAAGAGTCCGCGCGAAAAGCCGGTTACGCGAACGGCGAGTCGATGTTGCCGCCGCTGATCAGCTTCTCCATCGTGCGCGCCATCGACTTGGCGTCGTTGAGGTGCGGGAACGGCTCGGCGGGCACGTCCACGCCCAGGAACCGGCAGAGCGGCTCCCATCCTTCACGCACGTCGAACACCAGGAGCCGGTCCGCGGGCAGGCTCTCCTTGACGGTGGTCACGTGCCGCTCGAACGCCGCCACTGCGACCTCCTCGTCGGGCAGGCCCTCCCTGAAGCCCCCCGTGCCGCCGAGCGCGGAGCGGCTGATGTGCTCCAGCAGGGGACCGAGCCGCCTCATGCCCGCGAACACGGCGGCCGCCGCGTCGGGCAAGTCCTCGGGGAGCTGCCGGCCGGGGCCGTTGGCGACGAGCGTCCGCATGCTGACGTACCAGGCGTGCGGGTCGCGTACGGTCAGGACGACCTTCGCCTCCGGGTACGCCTGCGCGTGCTCGCGCCAGAAGAAGGAGGCCGGCCAGTCCTGTGTGGACCGGAACCCTTCGAACACGTGCTCCCAGTCCACCTGCGCGCCGGTGGTGAGGGGCAGCCACCTGTCGACGCGAGCAGGGTTGGTGAGGATGTCGAACATGTGGTGGCAGGGACCGAATCCGAGCCGTTCGAGTGCCGCCTTCATCGAGCTGGTGCCCGTACGCGGGAATCCCGCGCCGATCACGGTCAACATGATTGTGCCTCCATGGGGTGTTTGGCTGGCTATTCCCGATGCTGAGCCGGGAAGGAGGGCCTGGCAACCGCCGGGCCCGTCCCCTTGAGTTGGAGCGGCGCCGGAGTGTGACACCTCATAACGCGGTGGCGGTTGACCCCGGCGGCGAGGGGGAGGAGGCACGTTATGACCATCATGCTTTCCGACGGCCGCCCGATGCCGCGCATCGGCCTCGGCACCTGGCCCATGAACGACAACGAGGCCCGCCAGGCGGTCACCCACGCCGTCTCGCTCGGTTACCGGTTGATCGACACCGCCGCCAGCTATGGCAACGAGACAGGCGTCGGCGCCGCTGTGGCGGACGCGCGCGTGGCCCGCGAGGAGCTGTTCGTCACCACGAAGCTGCGCGGCTCCCAGCACGGATACGACGCGGCCATGCGCGGGTTCGAGGAGAGCAGGGCCCGGCTCGGCCTCGACTACGTCGACCTCTACCTCATCCACTGGCCCCTGCCCGGCCGCGGCCTCTATGTCGACACCTGGCGGGCCTTCGTCCACCTGCGCGAGCAGGGTCTGGCCCGGTCCATCGGCGTCTCCAACTTCACCCCCGAGCAGATCGAGCGCCTGGTGGCGGAGACCGGCGTCTGGCCGGTCGTCAACCAGGTCGAGCTGCACCCCCTCTTCGCCCAGCGCGACCTGCGCGCCTGGCACGCCGAGCACGACATCGTCACCGAGTCGTGGAGCCCGCTCGGCGCCGGCGGCAAGCTGCTCGACGAGCCCGTCGTGGCCGACCTCGCCACCGCTCACGGCCGCACCCCCGCCCAGGTCGTGCTGCGCTGGCACGTCCAGCTCGGCGCGGTGCCGATCCCCAAGTCGGCCGATCCCGGGCGCATGCGGCAGAACTTCGAGGTGTTCGACTTCAGTCTCTCGGACGAGGAGATGGCGCGGCTGGCCGCACTCGACGGCGCGGGCCGCATCGGCGGCGACCCCGACACGTACGTCGAACTCTGAGAGGTTTGTCGTATAGCGTCGGTCGCCGATCGTCTTCCTTGCAACAGATCGAAGGAGATGGGCGACGTGAAGTACGTGCTGATGTTCGTGGACACCGAGCAGTACGCCAAAGAGCTGGCGGCCATGACCGACGAGGAGCGGGCGCAGGTCGTACGGCAGGTCGAGCACTGGTTCGCCGACCACGCGGACAAGGTGGGCGTCGGCAGCAAGCTCCAGCCCGCCCACACCGCCACCACCGTGCGCTTGGGCGGCGGGGGCGAGCCGGTGATCACCGACGGGCCGTTCGTCGAGGGCAAGGAGGTGGTCAGCGGGTTCTGCGAGATCGAGGTGGCCGACCTGGACGAGGCCCTGCGCATGGTACGCACCTGGCCGGCCTGCCCGACCGTCGAGATCCGGCCCGTCGAGACCATGCCCCCCGGACGATGACCGACGTCCCCCGCGCCGAGCCGGCCCACCCCGGGCTGCCTCGCGCCGAGCTGGCCCGCGTCGTGCGGGAGCACGCGGGCCGGCTCGCGGCGTCGCTGGTGTCGCTGCTCGGCGACTTCTCCGCCGCCGAGGACCTGGTGCAGGACGCGGTGGAGACGGCCCTGGTGCGCTGGCCCGTGGATGGCGTGCCGGAGCGACCCGAGGCGTGGTTGTTCACGGTGGCCCGCCGCCGCGGCCTGGACCTGCTGCGCCGCGAGTCCAACTACCGCGACAAGCTCGCCGGGCTGCACGAGCCCGAGAGGGGCGAGCCCGACGACCGGCTGCGGCTGATCTTCATCTGCTGCCACCCGGCGCTGCCGCGCCAGGCGCAGATCGCGCTCACCCTGCGCGTGGTGTGCGGGCTCACGACCGCGCAGATCGCCGCCGCGTTCCTGGCGCAGGAGAGTACGGTCGCCCAGCGCATCACCCGCGCCAAGAAGAAGATCGCCGAGGCGGGCATCCCCTACCGCGTGCCCGCGGCCGACGAGCTGTCCGGGCGGCTGCGGGAGGTGCTGACGGTCATCTACCTGCTGTTCAACGAGGGCTATCTGTCCAGCACGCTGGAGCGGGCCCAGGCGCGTGACCTGGTCGACGACGCCGAGTGGCTGGCCTCGCTGCTGGCCGGGCTGATGCCCGACGAGCCCGAGGCGGCCGGACTGCTGGCGCTCATCCGGCTGCACCGGGCCCGCGGCCCCGCCAGGTTCGGCCCCGGTGGCCGGCTGGTGCTCCTCGCCGACCAGGACCGCTCGCTCTGGGACCGTACGGCCATCGACCAGGCCATCCAGCTCCTGACCCGGACGGCGCGCAGGTATCGACGTCCTGGGTCGTACCAGCTGCAGGCGGCCATCGCGGCCTGCCACGCCGAGGCGGAGCGGTGGGCCGACACGGACTGGCGGCAGATCGTCGTGCTCTACGACATGCTGCTGTGCCTCGACCCCTCACCGGTCGCCCGCCTCAACAGGGCCATCGCCGTGCGCTACGTGGACGGCGCCGAAGCCGCGCTCGCCGGGCTCAAGGACCTCGGCGAGGCGCTCGGCCGCTACCCGCTCTACCACGCCACCCGCGCCGAGCTGCTGCGCGACCTGGGCCGCCGCCAGGAGGCCAGGCAGGCCGACGAACGCGCCCTGGCGCTGACCGCCAACCCCGCTCAGCAGGCGCTGCTGGAAGAGCGCATCACGTGGGGCTAAAACGTCGTACGCGCCAGCCAGTGGTCCAGCAGCGCGCGACGTGGTGGTGGCGCGCGGGCGGGACTATTCGGACGTGCCGCCGCTCAAGGGCATCTACCAGGGCCCGCCGGACAGCACACAGGAGATCACGGTGACGGTTACCCGCCGACGCGGGTAGCACCGTTCCTGGACACGAGCACGGCGAGTGCGGCCAGCAGCAGCCAGGCCGATGTCAGGACGATCAGCCAGGTCCAGCCCGCGTGACCGTACACGACGCTGCCCGCCGTGCCGCCCGCGCCGCTGCCAAGGTAGTAGCAGAGGGTGTAGCCACCGGCCGCCCCGCCGCGGGCGTGCGCGGGCGCCTCGGCGGTGACCCAGGCGTTGGCGATCGCGTGCGCGGCGAAGAACCCCGCGGTGAGTACGGCGAAGCCGACGGCTATGAGGGGGAGCGCGGTGGGGATGGTGAGCACGGAGCCCGCCGCCGTCACGATCAGTGCCGTGACCAGCGCGGTCGAACGTCCCACGCGACCCGCCATGCGACCGGCGGCGGCCGAGGAGGCGGTGCCCATGGCGTAGGAGAGGAAGACCAGGGAGGCCGCGGCGGGAGTGAGGGAGAGGGGCGGTGCGGCCAGGCGGAAGCCGGCGGCGTTGTAGAGGGCGACGAACGCCCCCATGGCCAGCGCACCCACGGCGAACGGAGCGACCATCCCCAGCCGCCACCCCCGCACCGGCGCCGTCCCGGCATGGGGCTCGACCGCGGCTGCCGGCGGCAGTGTCAGCACCGTGAACAGCGCACACACCACGCATACCCCCGCGACCACCAGGAGCGCGCCCTGCCAGCCCAGGCGCTCGGCCGCGAAACCGGCGCCGAGCCTGCCCAGCATCCCTCCGACCGAATTCCCCGCGATCATCGCCCCCACCGCGCCCGCCAGCCTGGCCGTGCCAAGCCGATCGGCCAGGTACGCCGCCGCGACCCCCGCGAACCCGGCGATCGCGACCCCCTGCACCGCCCGCATCGCCAGCAGCACCGGAAAGGACGGCGCCAACGGCAGCAACAGCCCGACCACCGCCGACACGACCACCGACCAGAGGATCACCCGCCGCCGCCCCACCAGTCCAGCGAGCCCGGCCAGCGGTAACACGGCCACGGCGAGCGAACCCGTCGCCACCCCGATCGCCAGCGAGGCGCTCCCAGGAGCCAGCCGGAAGGCCGAGGCGAGCTGCGGAAGGACGGGCTGTGGCGCGTACAGCAAGGCGAACGACGACACCCCGGCCGCCGCCACGGCCGCACTGACCCGCCGCGTGTCAACGGGGGAATCCTGGATGAGCACCACGTTCACAACGCTAAGCAAGGCTAATAAATACGTCTAATGCGGAAATGGGCGATAATTCATACCATGATGGATGGGTCCGACGAACAGCTGGCCGCCCGCCTCGCTCCCGCCCTGGCCCTGCTGGCAGCCGTAGGAGAGACGGGCCACGTGACGCGCGCGGCCGAGCTCCTCGGCATCCCCCAGCCCACCGCCAGCCGCCGCCTCGCCGCGCTGGCGGACCTGTTCGGCGCTCCGCTCGTACTCCCGTCCGGTCGCGGCATCCGCCTGACCAGCGCGGGCCGCACCCTGGCCGCCGCCTCCGCCCGCGCACTCACCACCATGGCCGCCGCCACCCGCGAGGTGCGAGAGGAGATCGACCCGGGCACCGGCCGCATCGTCCTCGGCTTCCTGCACCTGCTCGGCCGTACCCTCGTCCCGTCCCTGATCCGCGGCTTCCGCGAGCGGAACCCGGGAAGCCGGTTCAGTCTGGCGCAGGGCTCGCGCCAGGACATGCTGCGTGCGTTGCGCGAAGGCGAGATCGACCTGGTGTTCGTCGCTCCCATGCCGCTGGACGACCCGGACCTGATCAGCACGCCTCTCGCCGACCAGGAGCTGGTCCTGTCCGTGCCGCGGTCCCACCGTTTCGCGACCCGCGAGTGGGTCGGGGCCGGCGAACTGGCGGGGGAGGAGCTGGTGACGCTTGAACACGGGCACGGCCTCCGTCAGATCACCGACGACCTGTGTGCGGCGGCGGGGTACGAGCCGCGGATCGCGTTCGAGAGTCAGGAGTCGGAAACCGTACGCGGGTTGGTGGCGGCCGGCCTGGGCGTGGCGATCCTGCCCCGCTCCGGCCCGGCGCCACCCCCGAATGCGGCCCGCCCCACTCCGGGGGTGGTGGAGATTCCCCTATCGCCACCGGTGTTCAGGACGATCGGAGTGAGCTGGCCCGCCGGAGAGCGCCTGACCCCGGCCGTGCGGGCGTTCAGAGACCATGTGCGCTCGGGTGCCACCGACCTGGGTCCAGGTTTCCGCCCCGCGCCTCTCACGGAATCGGGTGGCACCTGACCTTCCGCTACCCGGAACGCCTCGGCATCCCGGTGCCCCACCATCGAATTCCTGTCCGACCGGCGCGGCGACTGGGCCAAACTGGGGCTCATGACACACGACGGGGATGCGCACGACGGGGACGCGGGCGTGCCGGGCTCATTGGCGGGAGTGCTCGCTGACGTGGCAGCCGAGCGGTCGGCTCAGGACGCGAGGTGGGGCATGCAGATGCTCCCAGACGGAACCGGTGGCGAGGAGAGGGTGACCGACTCGGACCTGGCCAGGCACGAGACGGAGACGGCGGCCAAGGCCGGAGCCCTGACCTGGCGCCACATCCTGGCGGAGGAGGTGCTGGAGGCGTTCGCGGAAACGGACCCGGAACGATTGCGCGCCGAACTGGTCCAGGTGGCCGCCGTGGCCGTCAAATGGACCCAGGCCCTCGACCGCCGCCCCACCGAGCCTCCAACATCCGCGAATCGCTTCCGGGTCATCGTTGACGTGCACATACTCCTGCTACGCCACGTTGCAGAACGAGGCGAAGTGCTGCTCGGCAGGCGAGCCGGCACCGGTTACGGCGATGGCCTGTGGCACCTGCCCTCCGGTCACCTCGAGGCGGGTGAGTCGGCGACCGACGCGGCGGTCAGGGAGGCGGGCGAGGAAGTGGGCGTGACGATCGACCCGGCCGACCTGACGTTCGCCCACGTCATGCACCGCGCCCCCGACCGCGTCGGCCTCTTCTTCGTCACCGACACCTGGACCGGCGAGCCCTACAACGCCGAACCGGCCAAGTGCTCCGAGCTCGCCTGGCGGCCCTTGAACGATCTCCCCCACGACATGATCGACTACCCGGCGGCGGCCATCGCGCACATCCTCGACCACGTCCCCTTCGCGCTGCACAAATGGTCTACAGAACATTAATTAACCGCTAAGAAATGTATATGGTCTGGGCTGCATCTGATCAGACGCGGACGAGTGCTACAAGTCATTGACGGAGCTTCGATTCTGTGTAGAAGATTTGCCTACGAATGTCCGCCTGTGGATGGGGACGGTCATGACGTCCGAGTCATTCAACGCCAGCGTCTTTCTCGTGGACCGCCAGGTCGAAGCAGGCCGAGGGGATCGTACAGCGATCACAGGCCCTGCGGGCGGCCTTACCTATGCCGAGCTCGCCGCCCACGTAGCCGAGCTGGCCACCGGATTACAATCCCTGGGCGTCAGGCCCGAGGAGCGGGTGCTGCTCGTCATGTCCGACCGGCCCGAGACGGCGATCACCATCCTGGCCGTCATGCGGATGGGGGCGGTCGCGGTGCCGGTCTCCACCATGTACAACGGCACAGAGCTCGCCACCCTGATCCGGGACTCTCGGGCGAGGGTCGTCGTGGCCACCCCGGAGTTCGCGCCGACCGTGCAAGAAGCCCTGCTGGGCGCCCCTGAAGTGGTGCTGTTCGTCCTCACGGACGCTCCCGATCGCCGGCCGGCTCAGTCGATCCGGCCAACTGTGCGCCTGTGGTCCGACGTGCTGGAGACCGGCGGCCAGGCCGGCCGTACGTACGACACCTGGCGCGACTCCTCCGCACTCTGGCTCTACACCTCAGGCACCACCGGCGCTCCCAAGGCGGCCATGCACCGGCACGGCGCCATCCAGGACGTCTACGAGACCTACGGCCGGCAGGTGCTCGGCATCCGCCCGGAGGACCGGTGCTTCTCCGTCGCGCGGCTGTTCTTCGCGTACGGGATCGGCAACTCCCTGTTCTTCCCCCTGGCCGCGGGTGCCACCGCCATCCTCGACCCGGCCCGCCCGACCCCAGGGGGCGTGATCGCGAGGGTGATGGAGGAGCGGCCGACGTTGTTCTTCGCGGGCCCGACGTTCTTCGCGGCGCTGCTCGCCTCCGACGCCCCGGACGACGCGTTCCAGTCGGTACGCCTGGCCGTCTCCGCGGGCGAGGCGCTGCCCGCCGAGATCTACCGGCGCTTCACCGACCGGTTCGGAGTCGACATCATCGACGGGCTCGGCTCCACCGAGGCGCTGCACATCTTCGTCTCCAACCACCCGGGCCGGGTACGACCGGGCAGCTCGGGAACCGTCGTACCCGGGTATGAGGCCAAGCTGCTCGACGACTTCGGCGCCCCCGTCAAGGACGGCGAGCCCGGCCACCTGTACGTCCGCGGCGACTCGGTCGCCACCGGCTACTGGTGCCGCACGGCCACCACCCGCCAGGTGTTCCAGGGCGAGTGGCTGCGCACGGGAGACACCTACGTCCGCGGTGAGGACGGCTTCTACCAGTGCCTGGGCCGTTCCAACGACATGATCAAGGCGGGCGGGATCTGGGTGTCGCCGATGGAGGTCGAGGCCAGGCTGCTGCAGCACACGTCGGTGGGCGAATGCGCCGTCGTGGCCTACGTCGACGCCGACGGGTTGGAGAAGCCGGTGGCCTGCGTGGTGTCCGCCCCAGGTCGCACGGTGGACGCCACCGAGCTCATCGGGTTCTGCCGGGACGGCCTGGCCTCGTTCAAACGGCCGCGCGAGGTCCTGGTCCTGGACGAGCTGCCCAAGACGGCGACCGGCAAGATCCAGCGCGTGGTGGTCCGCCAGATCGCCGCCGACTTGCTGGGCAAGACCCGTTAGACCGACTTCGTACCGTAGACCGCGACCGCGAACGGCCGCGGAGGGGCCTGGTAGACCTGCTCGGTGAGGCGGGACAGCGCCGCGTGCGAGTCCAGATAGTGGTGCAGCCGGGTGGCCTCGGGCCAGGGGTGGACCGCCACTAGCACGCCGTCGGGCTCGAGCAGGGCGCTGAGCTGCGCCGACGCGCGCCGCAGGCGTTCGTGGCGGCCCAGGTAGTAGAGCGTCTCCGAGCAGAACACGAGGTCGAAGCTCCGGTCCGGCCGGTGGGTGAGGATGTCGGCCTGGATGAACCGCACCCGCCCGTCCTCCGGCACCCGCTGGCGCGCCCGCGCCAGCGCCCGCGCGGACACGTCCACGCCGATGATCTCCGCGTCGGGGTACGTCGTCGCGAGCGTGTGCGTGAACACCCCCTCGGCGCAGCCGACCTCGATGATCCGCCGATACGGCCTGGCGGGCAGGTGCTTGAGGGTAGAGCGGTATTTCTGCTGCTCGTAGCTGTCGGTCGCCAGCTTCCACGGATCAGGGACCCGGTGGCGCCAGTCGAAGTAGCGTCGGAGGATCAACCCCTGCCCCGCCGGTGACAGCAGGGACAGCGTCCGGAAGAGCGTACGGTGCATGATCTCTGGAAAACTTGGCATGCGGCCTCTCTCGGTCGAGACGCGAGCGGCGTCCCGGGGCTTGAGCTGAAGTCGTCGCCGAAAGGGGATGCCCGCTGAGGGCGGGGATGACGCCTGATAATCGGCGTCCTGCTGGGAGCGGAGATGGTGCCCGATGCCGGGTGCCGTCAGTATGTGTGGCGCAGCTCCCTTTTGAGTACCTTGCCGGAGGCGTTCTTCGGCAGCGAGTCCATGAACACCACGCGCTTGGGCGTCTTGAACGCGGCCAGCCGCCCCCGCAGAAACGTGATCAGCTCGTCCGCGGTCACCCCGGCTCCCTCGCGCAGCACCACCGCCGCCGTCACCGCCTCGACCCACTTCTCGTCCGGCACCCCGAACACCGCCGCCTCCGCGACCGCCGGATGCTGATAGATGGCCTCCTCGACCTCGCGGCTCGCGACGTTCTCGCCGCCCGACTTGATCATGTCCTTCTTCCTGTCCACGACCGACAGGTAGCCGTCGTCGTCCATGACGCCCAGGTCGCCGCTGTGGAACCAGCCGCCGCGGAACGCCTCCGCGGTCTTGGCCGGGTCGTTCCAGTAGCCGAGCATGGCGTGCGGGCTGCGGTGCACGATCTCGCCGACCACGCCGGGCGGCACCGGCTCGTCCTCGTCGTCGACGATCCTGGTCTCGACGTTCAGCGCGGCACGCCCGGCCGAGCCGAGCCTGGTGAGCTGCTCCTCAGGGCCGAGGATCGTGGCGACGGGGGCCATCTCGGTCTGGCCGTAGAAGTTGAACAGGCGCACGTCCGGCAGCCGCGCGGCGATCTCCTTCAGCACCTCCACGGGCATGATCGAGGCCCCGTAGTAGCCCTTGCGCAGCGACGACAGGTCCCTGCGGTCGAAGTACGGGTGGCGCAGCAGGCCGATCCAGACGGTGGGCGGGCAGAAGAGTTTGGTGGCGCGCTCGCCCTCGATCGTGGCCAGGATCGTGCCCGGGTCGGCGCCGGGCAGGATGATGTTGGTGGCGCCCAGGTAGAGGCCGGGCGTGAGGAAGCAGTGCAGTTGCGCGCAGTGGTAGAGGGGCAGGGCGTGCACCTCGACGTCGTCGTGGCTCATCTCGCCGTCCACCAGGCACGTGACGTACTGGGAGATCAGGCTGCGGCTCGACAGGGTGGCGCCCTTGGGGCGGGCCTCGGTGCCGCTGGTGTACATGAGCTGGATCGGGTCGTCGTCGGCGATCTCGGCGAGCGGCTCCGAGGCGTCCCCGAAGGCGGCCCACGCGGCGAACGGCTCCCAGCCGTCCGCCGACCCGATCACACCACGCACCGACACCTGAGGCCCCGCCGCCGCCGCGGCGACCGGCAGCAGCGCCTCCTCCACCAGCATCCCGGTGGCGCCCGAGTGCTCCAGGATGTACGCGACCTCCTCGGCCCCCAGCATGAAGTTGATCGGAACGGAGATCGCGCCCAGCCGCGCCAGCGCGAAGTACGTCACCACGAACGCGTGGTTGTTGTGGCTCAAGACGGCGAACCTGTCGCCCTTGCCCACCCCCCGCGCGGCCAGCGCGTTGGCCGTGCGGTTCACCGCCCGGTCGAGGTCGGCGTAGCTCTGCCGCAGGTCGCCGTACACGATGGCGGTCTTGGCGGGATAGCGCGCGGCCGAGCGCCGCAGCAGGTCACCGATGGCATGCTGACGAGTCATCCGGACACCCTTCAGTCGCGCAGAGCGATGTTCGGGTGATCCTAACTCCTAAATCGCGCCGCGAGTCGACGGCGGGAGTCGAGAAGTCAATCCAGCGGATCGCCAGGAATGCCGTCGTAGTGCTCGCGCAACAGCGCCATCAGCTTGTCGTCCTGGCGCAGCTCGACGCCGTCCACCGAGCCCACCGCCATGACCCCCCACGAGTTGCTCAGGAACACCTGGTCGAGCTCCAGCAGGTCGGCGACCTTCAGCGGCCGCCTCTCCTGCGGCACGTCCAGCCGCTCCAGCAGCCTCATCGTGATCCCGCGCAGCATGGGCGCGTCCGGCCAGACCAGCCGGCCGCCGGAGAAGCCGCCCAGGTTCGTGATCGAGCCCTCGCTGATCAGCCCGTCCCCGGTGGTCAGCAGCGCCTCGTCGAAGCCCTCCTGCCGGGCCCGCCGCCCGATGTGCGCCTGCTGGAACCCGGCCGCCTGCTTGATGTGCGGCAGATACCGCTGGTAGACGACCGGGGTGACGCGGAACGGCCGGCTCGGCGCCTGTCTCGGAGGGGCGGCGGTGGCGAGGACGTGCGGCCGGCCGGACTCCACGACGTAGACGCGCACGCTCGCGTCCCGCAGGTCGTCGCCGAGCACGGCCCTGATCGAGCCGAGCACCGCCGCACGGTCCAGCCCGACGCCGAACAACTCCCTGCTGGCCCCTTCGAGCCGCTCGAAGTGCAGGTCGAGCCCCCGCACCCGCCGGTCCCTGACCTGCATGGCGGTGAAGTGCCCGTAGCGCGCGCCCAGCGCGAACCGCGCGTCGGCGTCCACCAGCCTGCCCTCGATCGCGGCGCGTTCCGTCACGTGATCTACTTTACGTAGACGCCGAACGACCAGCGAACCGGGCGGTTGGTGTAGTCGCCCCAAAGGCCCATCCTGCCGCTGATCGTCGCCCGCTTGCCCTTGGGTACCGCGAACTCGTGCAGCGCCATCGGGAACGGGCCCTCCTTCCAGACGCCGCAGCTCGCCGTCACGGGTATGTCCGCGCCATCGATCTGGTACCTGAACCACATCCGGCCGGCCAGGTCACCCGTGCAGAGCTGGTCGATGGCTACCTTCCCGCCGGGGCTCGTGACCTGGAGCGTGAAGGCCGAGTCCTTCCCCCACATGCCCGACGTGAACGTGGCCAGCTTCATGCCGCCCAGTCGCGCGGGGAAGGCCCTGACCGGCTCGGGCTCGATCTGCCGGGCGGGCGGGTTCCACTCGTAGACGGCCAGGCTCCAGTCGGCCTGCCGGGGCCTGGTCGGCACGCACGGCCCGTTCTTCTTCTCCAGCACGCAGCCGTAGGCGGTCGTGTCGAACGTGACGGTGACCTCCGTGGCGCCCGTGGGCACGATCAGGGGCCGCAGCTCCATCTCCTTCGCGCAGGGCGTGAAGCCGGGGCCGCCGGTGTGGTTGCCGTTCACGCTGATCCTCGGCATGTCGCTGCCGAACGTGCCGTTGCACAACCCGGCCACGTCCAGCGGCCTGCCGGAGACCGGGACCGTGACGGAGGTCTTCCTCTCGCCGTTCGCCTTGAGCGTGGCCGTAGCCACGCGGCGGTACTCGGTGCCGTCGTCTGAGGTGAATCGCTCGGGCAACGAGGGCGCGGGCTGCGCGGCCGCCGTGATGTCGCGCGGCGGCTCCGCCGTACCGGGGAGCAGGGAGAAGCCGACCACGACGGCCGCCGCCACCGCGGCGCCCGCTGTCGCCCGCCTGCGCAGCCGGGTCCTGCGGATGCGGGAGCGGACCTGGTCGTGGCGGTACGGGTTCGCGGGCGACGGGGCCTCGGCCCGCTCCCGCAGGACGTCACGCAGGTCTTGCACGGTCATGGGCGCAGCTCCTTCACGATCGACTCGTCCACTCGCAGCTTGGCCAGCGCCTTGGCGGTCTGGCTCTTGACCGTGCCCTCCTGGCAGTCCAGCAGCCTGGCCACCTCGGTCACCGGCAGGTCCTCGTAGAAGCGCAACACGATCACCGCGCGCTGCTTGGCGGGCAGCCTGCCCACCGCCTGCCACAGCTCCTCGCCCTCGCCGCCCACCGCGTCGTGCGCGCCCGGATCGGGCAGGTGGTCGCTCGGCAACTCCCTGCGCCACCTGCGCCGCCACCACGACGTGTACGTGGTCACCAGCACCCTGCGCACGTACGCCTCCGGCTCCTCGATGCCCGGCCAGGCGAACCAGGCCTTGGCCAGCGACTCCTGCAGCAGGTCCTCCGCCGTGCCCCAGTCGCGGGTCAGCAGGTACGCGGTGCGTAACAGCCGGTCCGACCTCGCCACCACGAAGTCCTGAAATATCGCCCTATCCGCCAACTTGTACTGCCCTCCGTCGGAGCCTGACGACGGTAGTGACGCATCGAGCGCGACCCCAGGTTGCCCGTGAGTCAGGTCGGCTCGGCACGGGTGACCGTGAACGGTGCCAGCTCGCCCAGCCCCCGCACCGACAGCCGGTTGACCTCGCGCACCCGGAACGCCCGATCCCCTTCCAGTTCCTCGGCCAGCTCCGGGTCGGCCAGGATCGTCCCGGGCAGCGACAGCGCCGTGAGCCGGCTCGCCAGGTTGACCGTCGTGCCGAACACGTCCCCCATGCGCCACATCACCGGCCCGGCCGCCAGCCCCACCCGCAGCTCCGGCATGTCCCGGCCGCGGGCGTGCGTCTCCACCAGCCGCACCGCGATCTCGGCCGCCACGTGCGACTTGTCGGCCACGAACAGCACCGAGTCGCCCAGCGTCTTGACCACCCGCCCGCCGGAGGAGGTCACGATGTCGGCCGAGCGCCCCTCGAACCTGTCGATCAGCCGGGCCAGCTCAGCGGCCGTGATCTGCCTGCTCAACCGGGTGAACGCGACGAGATCGGCGAACCCGACGGCCAGGCGTACGGCGCTCATGTCCTGGTAGGCGATGCGCCCGGCGGCGGCGGCGAGCTGCCGCTGCCAGGCGTAGACCAGCAGCTTCGCCAGGTCGGGCACCACCCGTTCCGCGCGCCTGCGCCAAGCCCGCGGCCGGTCCACCAGCGGCACGCCCGCCTGGTCGAGCGCCTCCACGCCCAGCTCGGCCTGCGACTCGGCCAGCCTGGCCGTGGCCCGGCCGAGCGAGCGGGCCAGCAGGAGCACGTGCTCCTCGTCGTAGATGCCCGAGGTGACCATGCCGAGCAGCGTCTTGAGCGCCTCCACGTCGGAGTCGGTGAACTCGACCGCGTCGTCGGCCACATTCGCGAACCCCAGGGCACGCCAGAACCGTCGCGCGCGGTAGACCGGCACCCCCGCCATGTCGGCGACCTGGTGGCTGGTGTAGCGGCGCGGTTCGCGGAGGAAGGCCTCCACCAGCCCATCCCCGTCCATGCGCGCCAAGATAACACCCTGTGGGCCAGGTCACTCCAACAGTGCCCGCAAGGAGGAACGCTCACCGACCGGCACATAGCCGGCGTAGTAGTCGTACATTGCTTTTCTCGACAAGCGAGCCGCCAGCGGGCCGTCTTCCGCGCGTACGGCGGCGATCACCTCCTCATGGTGCCTGATGCTCTGCCGCATCAGCGCCTCACGGTCGGGAGCGGTGGCGATCTTCTCCGAGATCAGGTCGAACACGATCGAGCGGACCACGTCGGTGCAGATCTGGATCAGCTTGTTCTTGCTCGCCCGGGCCACCGCGTCGTGGAAGGCCACGTCGGCGGCCCCGAACGCGTCGTGGCCCGCCTCCACGGCGGCCCGCATGCGGGCCACGGCCTCGTCCATCTCGGCGAGTTGTTCCTCGGTGCGCAGCCGCGCGGCCAGCAGGCTGGCCGAGGAGTCCAGCACCATCCTGAACTGCACCAGCTCGGCCAGCGACAACCCCTCCACCCGGGCCAGCGTGGTCATCGACTTGTGCAACGCGGCGGGCGAGAAAGGCAGCACCTCCGCCCCGTGCGGATCCCCCGGCCGCGAGCGCACCAGGCCGCGCGCCTGCAGCACCCGCAGCGCCTCCCGCACGGTGGACCGGCTGACGGAGAACTGCACCATCAGCTCGCGCTCGCTGGGCAGCCGCTCGCCGGGGCACAATGAGCCGCTCTCGATGGCCTCCTCGACCTGCTCCACGACCCGCTCATAAGCGCGTACGGCACGTACCGGCTCGAAGCGCGGACCACCCATGCAAGCCCCCTTGACCTGAGCCGCCGACGACTGGCATCGTGCGTAGCCTACTGGTCCGACCAGTGCACTAGCCAGGAGGCTGTAAGAGATGAGGCGAATCGGGATCTGGGTCGCCGCGGGCGGTCTCCTGCTGGCCACGGCCGCCTGCGGGGGCGGCTCCGGCAGCGGCGGCGGCGCCGGCACCACCCCTGCGAACCAGTCGTTGTCCGTCGGATTCGTGGCCGAGCCCGCGAACCTCGACTTCACCTCCACCGAGGGCGCGGCCATCCCGCAGGCGCTGCTCGTCAACGTCTACGAGGGCCTGGTCAAGCTCGGCCAGGACGGCAAGATCGTGCCGCTGCTGGCCGAGAAGTGGGACGTCTCGCCCGACCGGAAGACCTACACGTTCACGTTGCGCAAGAACGTCAAGTTCAGCAGCGGCGCGCCGTTCACGGCCGACGACGTGGTGTTCTCGCTCGACCGGGTCAAGACGGACTGGAAGCTGAAGATCAAGTCGCAGCTCGACGTCATGGACAAGGTGGACAAGACCGACGACTCCACCGCCGTCGTCACGCTCAAGCGGCCGAGCAACGGCTTCCTCTACTCGATGGCCACCAGGCTCGGCGCCATGTTCAGCCGCACCGGGGTCGCCGACCTGGCCAACAAGCCCGTCGGCACCGGCCCGTACGTGCTCGGCTCGTGGCGGCGCGGCGACTCCATCCAGCTCAACCCGAACGCCTCCTACTGGGGCACGAAGCCGTCGCTGCCGGCGGTCACGCTGAAGTACTTCAAGGACGCCACGGCGATGAACAACGCGCTGCTGACCGGCGGCATCGACGTCATCTCCAGCGTGCAGGCGCCCGAGTCGCTGCAGCAGTTCGCCGACCCCAACCGCTTCCAGACGGTCGAGGGCACCACCAACGGCGAGGTCGTGTTGTCGATGAACAACAGCCGCCCGCCGTTCAACGACCAGAAGGCCAGGCAGGCCGTCCGCTACGCGATCGACCACAAGGCGCTGCTGGAGACCGCCTGGGCCGGGCGCGGGCAGCTGATCGGCTCGATGGTGCCGCCCACCGACCCCTGGTACGAGGACCGCACCGCCGACTACCCTTACGATCCGGCCAAGGCCAAGGAACTGCTCGGCGGCAAGACGCTCGACGTCAAGATGCGCATCCCCAACCTGCCGTACGCGGTCGCCAGCGCGCAGGTCGTCAAGTCACAGCTCGCCCAGGTGGGCATCACGGCCGAGATCGAGCCGCTGGAGTTCCCGGCGCGCTGGCTGGACGTGGTGTTCGCGAAGGGCGACTACGACCTGTCGATCATCAATCACGTCGAACCCCGGGATATGGGGATTTTTGCGGATAAGTCGTACTACTTCCGTTACGACAACCCCGAGTTCGGCAAGCTGCTCGCCGCCGCCGACGAGGGCACCGAGCAGCAGCAGACCGACGACCTGAAGCAGGCCGCCAAGCTCCTGTCCGACGACGCCGCGGCCGACTGGCTCTTCCTGTTCCCGAACCTGATCGTGGCGAAGAAGGGCGTCACCGGGCTGCCGAAGAACGCGATCGCGGAGGCCTTCGACTTCACCGCGCTCGCCAAGCAGTGACGCTCTACCTGCTCAAACGGCTGGCTGTGCTGCTCGCGAGCACCGCCGTGGCCGGGGTGGTGGTGTTCGCGTTCATGGCGCTGCTGCCCGGCGACCCGGCCGAGATCGCGCTGGGCGTCAACGCCACGCCCGGCGCGGTGGCGGAGCTGCGCCGGCAGTTCGGCACCGACCGGGCCCCCGTCGTGCAGTTCCTCGACTGGTTCGGCGGGCTCGTCCAGGGCGACTTCGGCACCTCCTACGTCACCCAGTCCGCCGTCGGCCCGCAGATCAGCGACCGGCTCGGCGTGACGGCGGTGCTGGTGCTCGGCGGCATGGTCGTGGCGCTGGTGATCGCGGTGCCGCTGGGCACGTTCGCCGCGGTGCACCACCGCAACCCCCTCGGCGCGGCCATCAGCGCGGTCAGCCAGCTCGGCATCGCCATCCCGGCGTTCCTGGCGGGGATCCTGCTGGTTTTCGTGTTCGCGGTGCAGGCCCAGGCGCTGCCGTCCGGCGGCTACGTGCCCATCGCGGAGAATCCGGGGGAGTGGCTGCGCAGCCTGCTGCTCCCGTGGCTCTCCCTGGGGCTCGTGCAGGGCGCGGTGCTCACCCGCTACGTGCGCAGCGCCGTACTCGACGTGATGCGCGAGGACTACCTGCGCACGGCCCGCGCCAAGGGCAGGGGCAGCACCGGCGCGCTGTGGCGGCACGGGCTGCGCAACGCCTCGATCCCCGTGGTCACCGTGCTCGGGCTGCAACTGGCCACGCTGCTCGTCGGCGCGGTCGTGGTCGAGCGGGTCTTCGTCATCCCCGGGCTCGGCGACCTGCTGCTCAACGGCGTCGCCGGGCGTGACCTGCTGCTCGTGCAAGGCGTGGTGATGGTGCTGGTGGCGGCCGTGCTGCTGATCAACTTCGTGGTGGACGTGACGTACCACCTGCTCGACCCGAGGCTGCGATGAGGGGGCGGGTGAACGCCGGGCTGCTGGTCGGCGGCGTGCTCGTCGGGCTGGTGGCGCTGGCGGCCGTGGCGTCGTTCTTCTGGACGCCGCACGACCCGACGCTCGTGGACGCGGCGCGCAAGCTGCGCGAACCGGGCGGCGGCTACCTCCTGGGAGCCGACAAGTTCGGCCGCGACACCTTCAGCCAGCTCATGGTCGGCGCCCGCACCACGCTCTACGTGGGCATCGTGGCCGTCGGCATCGCCGCCGCGCTCGGCGTGCCGCTCGGGGTGATCGCCGGGATGACGCCGCGCGGGTGGTTGTCCGAGCTGATCATGCGGGTCAACGACCTCGTGTTCGCCTTCCCGGCGCTGCTGCTGGCCGTCATGCTCGGCGCGGTCTACGGCGCGGGCACGCTCACCGCGATGATCGCGATCGGGGTGGCCACCGTGCCCGCGTTCGCCCGGGTGGCCCGCGCCGCCACGCTCCAGGTCATGGTGACCGACTACATCCTGGCCGCCAGGGCCGCCGGGCGACGGCTGCCGGCGATCGCCGTGCGGCACGTGTTGCCGAACATCTCGTCCGTGCTGATCGTCCAGGCGTCGGTGTCGTTCGCGATCGCGATCCTGGCCGAGGCGGCGCTGTCGTTCCTCGGCTTCGGCACCCGCCCGCCGACCCCGTCGTGGGGGAGGATGTTGCAGGAGTCGCAGGAGCTGTTGTTCTCGACCCCGCGCCTGGCGCTCTGGCCGGGCCTGGCGATCGCGCTGGCCGTGCTCGGCTTCAACCTCCTCGGAGACGGCCTGCGCGACTATCTCGACCCCAAGCTCAGGAGGATCCGTGCTGAGCGTTGAGGGGCTGACCGTCCGGGCCGATTCCGTCGACCTCGTGCACGAGGTGTCGTTCGAGATCGCGCCCGGCGAGCGCGTCGGGCTGATCGGCGAGTCCGGCTCGGGCAAGTCCTTGACCGCGCTGTCGCTCATGGGCCTGCTCCCGGACGGCGTCACCGCGTCCGGGCGGGTCAAGCTCGGGGAGCACGACCTGGTCGGCGTGCCCGAGAGCCGGATCAAGGCCCTGCGCGGCCGCGACGTGTCGATGGTCTTCCAGGAGCCGATGACCGCGCTGAACCCACTCATGCGCATCGGCGCCCAGGTGGCCGAGGTCATGACCCTGCACGGCACGGCCCGCTCTCAGGCTCGGGAAAGGGCTCTCGACCTGCTGGAACGCGTGCGCCTGCCGGAACCAGGCCAGATCGCCCGCGCGTACCCGCACCAGCTCTCCGGCGGCCAGCGGCAGCGCGTCATGCTCGCCATCGCCCTGGCCAACGAGCCCGAGCTGCTCATCTGCGACGAGCCCACCACCGCGCTCGACGTCACCGTGCAGAAGCAGATGCTGGAGCTGATCGCGGAGGTCGCGCCCGCGCTGCTGTTCATCACCCACGACCTCGCCGTCGTGGCCTCCGTCTGCGAACGGGTCCTGGTCATGTACGGCGGCCGCGTCGTCGAGAGCGGCCCCA
This sequence comes from Nonomuraea marmarensis, assembly GCF_043197025.1. Taxonomy (NCBI): domain Bacteria; kingdom Bacillati; phylum Actinomycetota; class Actinomycetes; order Streptosporangiales; family Streptosporangiaceae; genus Nonomuraea; species Nonomuraea marmarensis. The sequence continues at coordinate 166,334 of NZ_JBICRM010000012.1, read as the reverse complement.
TCCGCGAGGTCTTCACCAGCCCCCGCCACCGCTACACGCAGGGCCTGCTGGCCGCCTCCAAACTCACCCCGCGCGGCATCCGGCTGCCCACCATCAAGGGCAGCGTCCCCCCGGCCGGGCGGTTCCCCGGCGGCTGCGTGTTCCGGAACCGCTGCCCGCACGCCACCTCCACATGCGAGAAACTACCGGCGCTGACAGGAGACGGACATGCCCACGCATGCTGGCACCCCGCTGATTGAGGCCCGGAACCTCAGCCGCGTCTACCACCGGCCGCGCACCTCGCTCACCAAGCCCGGCGCCGCCGTCCACGCGCTGCGCGAGGTGTCGCTGACCGTGCACCGCGGCGAGCGGTACGGCATCGTCGGCGAGTCCGGGTCGGGAAAATCCACCCTGCTGCGCCTGCTCTGCGCACTCGACCAGCCCACCAGCGGCTCCATCCGCTTCGACGGGCAGGAGATCACCGGCAGATCGGAGCAGCGGCTGCGTTTCCTGCGCGAGAACCTGCAGATCGTCTTCCAGGACCCGATGAGCTCGCTCGACCCGCGCATGCGCGTCCGCGACCTCGTCGCCGAGCCGCTCGCCGCCCTCGGCCTGCCCGCCGGCGACCGGGTGGCCGAGCTGCTGGAAGCGGTCGGGCTGCCCGCCACGGCCGCCGACCGGTACCCGCACCAGTTCTCCGGCGGGCAACGCCAGCGCATCGCCATCGCCCGCGCGCTCGCGCCCCGGCCGAAAGTGCTGGTCGCCGACGAGCCCGTGAGCGCCCTGGACGTCTCCGTACGCGGCCAGATCCTCAACCTGCTGGCCGACCTGACCGACGAGCTCGAGCTCACGCTCGTGTTCGTCTCGCACGACCTGTCCGTGGTGCGGCATGTGTGCGAGACGGTCGCGGTCATGAGCGGGGGCGAGATCGTGGAGACCGGACCCGTGGACGACGTCTGGGCCGCGCCCGCCCACGCCTACACGCGTACGTTGCTGCAGGCCGTACCGACTCTGGAGGGGTTGTTGTGATCGACGTCGATGCCGCGGGAGTGGTGGCGTTCACCCAGGCGCTGGTGCGGATCCCCAGCACCAACGACCCGGCGCGCGGCCGGAACGAGCGGCCCGCCGCCGAGCTGGTCGAGGCGAAGATGCGGGAGTGGGGGTGGCGGCCGGTCGTGTACGAGGCCGCGCCCGGCAGGCCGAACGTGGTGGCCGTGGTCGAGGGCGGCGGCGGTGACGGGCCCACGCTGATGTTCGAGGGGCACACGGACGTGGTGACCGAGGGCGACCTGTCCACCTGGAGCGTGGACCCGTTCGGCGGGGAGATCCGCGACGGGCGGTTGTGGGGCCGGGGCAGCGCCGACATGAAGTCCGGCCTGGCCGCCACCCTCTACGCCACCCGCGCCCTGCAACTGGCTGGACCGTTCCCCGGGCGGATCAAGGTGTGCGCGCTGGCCGACGAGGAAGGCCTCATGATCGGCGCGCACCACTTCGTGTCCGAAGGGCTCACCTCCGGCGTGGACGGCGCGATCGTGGCCGAGCCCGAGGCGGGGGAGATCTGCGCGGTGGCCAAGGGGGCGCTGCGGCTGCGGGTGGACCTCACCGGCAAGATGGCGCACGGGGCGATGCCGCACCACGGCCGCAACCCGATCCCTGTGGTCGGCGCGCTGCTGGTGGCGCTCGGGTCGCTGCAGGAGGAGCTCCAGGCGCAACATCCGGCGCACGAGCACCTCGGCGAGGTGTACGTCACCCCCACCGTGCTGCGGGCCGGCTCGGAGGAGCAGGTCAACGTCATCCCCGCCGTCGCCTCGGTCTTCGTGGACGTGCGGACGATCCCCGGGGTCGAGCACAAGGTCGTCGCCGATCGGGTGGCGGCGCTGGCCGCTCGCGACGGGATCTCGGCCGAGGTGTCGGTGCTGGTGGACCGGCCGCCGGTGGACGTTCCCGCGTCCGACCCGGTGGTGGCCGCGCTGGCCGCCGCCCACCGGTCGGTGACGGGGGAGGAGCCGGTGTACGGCGGGGTGCCGGGCTCGACGGACGGGACCGTGCTGACGCATTGGGGCGGGATCCCTTCGGTGGTGTACGGGCCCGGCGGGAAGTGGATCGCGCACCAGGCGGACGAGTTCGTCGAGGTCGAGGAGATCGTCCGCTGCACCCGGGTGTTCGCCGAGGCCGCCCGCCGGTTCCTTCGCGGTGACTTCTGATGCGGGCCGGACCGACGAACTCGCTGATGGACGTGGCTGGGTTGCGTGTCGGGCACGCCCATCGGGTCGGGGACGGCTACCGCACCGGCACCACCGTCGTCCTGGCGCCCGCCGGAGGTGCGGTGGCGGGGGTCGACGTGCGCGGGGCCGCTCCGGGGACCAGGGAGACGGAGCTGCTCGACCCGCGCAACCTGGTGGAGCGGGTGCACGCCGTCGTGTTGACGGGCGGGAGCTCGTACGGGCTGGGGGCCGCCTGCGGGGTGGTGGACCGGCTCGCGGACGCGGGCATCGGCTACCCGGTGGCGGGCGGCGTGGTGCCGATCGTGCCGGCGGCGGTCATCTTCGACCTGGGCCGAGGCGGCACGTTCCGCGCGGTCCCGGACGCGACCCTGGGCACCGCCGCCTACGACGCCGCCGCGCCGGGCACCGCCCCTTTCCCCCAAAGGGCCGTAACCCCGGACGGTGGGATGGACGCTCTCCCGCCGGCCGGGGCTGAAGTGCCTTGGGGGAGGGAGGGGACGGCCGCGTTAGGGACGGTGAGCGGGTCGATCGGGGCCGGGACCGGGGCGGCGGCGGGTGGGCTGGCCGGAGGCGTGGGGACGGCCAGCGTCATCCTGCCCGGCGGCGCCACCCTGGCCGCCCTGGTCGTGGTCAACCCCGCGGGCTCCGTCCTGGACCCCGCCGACGGCACACTGGCCGGCACCAGGTACGGCCTCCCCGGCGAATTCCCCCTCCGACCCCCCGCCAAGCACGAGGTCGAAGCCTGGCACCCGCAGCACGAGCCCTCGTTCAACACCACCATCGGCGTGGTGGCCACCGACCTCACCCTCACCAAGGCCCAATGCGGAAAACTGGCGGGGGTGGCCCACGACGGCCTGGCCAGAGCCATCAGACCGGCGCACACCATGACCGACGGCGACACCATCTTCGCCCTGGCCACCTGCGCCCGCCCCGCCCCCGGCCACGACACCCTCCAGGACGCCCTCGCTGCCGCGGCCGACGTGTTCAGCCGCGCCATCGCGCACGCGGTCCTGGCCGCCACCGGCCGCGAGGGCGCACCCGCGTACCTCGACGTGTTCCCCAGCGCCACAGAGAAGCGATCATGACCATCGACACCGCCTGGCCGCCGGGCCTGCCCATCGGAGACGGATGGGTGGAGACCGCGGACACCACCGACGTGCTCTTCCCCTACGACGGATCCCTGGTCGCCAGGGCCCCGCTGGGCACCCCGGCCCACGCCACGAGAGCCGTCGAAGCAGCCCTGGCCGCGACGCCCGCCATGGCCGCGCTGCCCTCGCACGCCCGCCGCGCCGCCCTCATGAAGGCCCACGACACCCTGGAGGCCAGGCGGGAGGAGTTCGAGCGGCTCCTGGTCCTGGAGACCGGCAAGCCGCTGGTCGACTGCCGGGTAGAAGTCGCCAGGACGCTCGTCACCCTGGCCACGGCCGCCGAGGAGGTCGCCAGGCTGCACGGTGAGACCGTACCGCTCGATCTGCTGCCGTCCGGCGAGGGCCTGGTCGGGTTCTGGACACGGCGGCCGATCGGCGTCGTCGCCGGGATCACCGGCTTCAACTACCCCCTCCTCCTCGCCGCCCACAAGATCGCCCCGGCCGTGGCCGCCGGCTGCCCCGTGATCGTCAAGCCCGCCCCCGCGACCCCGCTGGCCACGCTCTGGCTGGTGCACCTCCTCCGCTCGTCGAACGCGCTCCCGCCGGCCGCCGTGCAGCTCGTCACCGGAGCCGTCGAGGTCGGCCGGACGCTGGTGGAGGACCGCAGGATCGGCGCGGTCTCGTTCACCGGATCGGCCGCCGCGGGCCACGCCATCGCCCGCAACGCCGCCCCCACCAAGGTCCTGCTCGAACTCGGCTCGAACGCGGCGCTCGTCGTGGCGGCCGACGCCGACCTGGAGGCCGCCGCCGACGCGGTCGTGCGCGGCGGCTACTACGCCTCCGGCCAGGCGTGCATCTCGGTGCAGCGGGTGCTGGTCGAGGACCCCGTACGCGACCGCTTCCTGTCCCTGCTGGCCGACCGCGTCAAGGACGTCTCCGTCGGCGACCCCCGCCTGCCCGGCACCCGCGTGGCCCCGCTCATCGACCGGGCCGCCACCGACCGCGTACTGGAGTGGATCTCCGCGTCGGGAGCCGAGCTCATCACGGGCGGGCACCGCGACGGCAGGGCCATCGCCCCGACCGTGCTCGACGGCGTGCCGGACGGGGCGGCGGCGTGGGAGGAGGAGATCTTCGGGCCCGTCGTGTGCGTGCGCTCGGTGCCCGACCTCGATGCCGCCTTCGCCGCCGTCAACAAGTCCCGGTACGGCCTGCACGCGGCCGTGTTCACCCGCTCGCTGGCCACGGCGTTCGCGGCGATCGAGCGGATCGAGGCCGGGGGAGTCGTGGTCAACGAGGTGCCGGGGTTCAGGGCGGACAACATGCCGTACGGCGGCGTCAAGGACTCGGGCGCCGGGCGCGAAGGGCCGCGGTTCGCCATCGAGGAGCTGACGGTCACCAGGATGGCCATCATCCGGCCGCTGTAACGGTTTGACGAGTTGTCTTTACCTTCGGACGGCGTTCGCGTTTGATGGCGGCCATGGCGAAGATCACGCGCAGGACGGTGTTCAAGGCCGGGGCGGCAAGCGCTTTCCTCGCGGTCCCCGCCCGGGCGGCCGACCTGGAGCAGCGGGCGATGGCGATGGAGCCGCCGGTGTTCCTGCTGGAGAGCGCGGTCCCGCCGCACTTCACCGGCTCGGGGTTGTCGATCAGCGACCGGGTGGCGGTGTGCGGGACCAGGTCGCTGCGCTGGGACCACGGGGCTCGAAGCGTGATCACCGTCAAGGCGCCGCTGAAGTGGGCGCCCGACGCCTACCGGTACGGGGACGACCAGGCGTGGCAGGGGCTCGTGGACGCGTTCTGCGTGTGGGTGCACAACGAGACGCCGGTGGACGACGTGATCAGGTTCGAGTTCGGGCGGGGGGAGCGTACCGACGTGTGGTTCGAGTTCAGGCTCGGCTTCAGCGGGTGGCGTACGGCGTGGGTGCGGTACGCGTACGACATGCACGGCAAGCCCCACCCCGCCATGGACACGCTGCGGATCATCGCCCCGCGCCGCACCGGCACCCTGCACCTCGACCAGCTCATGCTGAACGTGCCGCTGCGCCCCGACGCCCCCAACAGCGACTACCAGCTCCCGGACATCGCCCCGGAAGGGGACGAGTACGACAACCAGCACTGGCAGGCCCTCTACCGCTTCGACCGGCTGCTCTCGACCGTCAAACCCGACATGTCGCCCCCGACCGCCGAGGAGCTGGCGTCGCTGCGCGCGCTGCATACCCGCTACCACGACGAATACCTCATCGCCCCGGTCAAGGCGGACGTCCCCGGCCTCACCGCCCAGCTGAACGCCCTGGCCGGACGGCCCACCCACGCCTACCAGTCGCAGATCTACCCGGTGGAGATCGCGGCCGAGCTCAAGGCGTTCGTGAACCCGGTGACGCTGCGGGCCTGCACGGACCTGATGAAGGCCATCGCCCAGGCGTACCAGGCCAGTCCCGCCGACCGGCCCGCGCTGGCGCTGCTCTACCTGCGCCTGCTCGCCCACCTGCGCGAGCAGGGCTGGACCAGGGGCAGCGGCCAGGGCACCATCCACCACCTCGGCTACGACACCCGCGGCTACTACGACTCCGTTTACCTCATGCGCGACGCGCTGCGCGAGGCGGGGGAGTTCGAGCGGGTACGAGCGGATCTGGACTGGCTCACCGGTCTCGGCCGGATCTTCCGCGGCTTCGAGTTCCGCATGGCGCGCGGCAGCATGATGGACATCCACAACACCACCTTCCGCGGCATGCTCGCGGCCGTGCTCCTGCGCGACACCGAAGCCCAGCAGGTCGCCTACCTGCGGGTGCTGCGCGACTGGCTGGACGACACGCTGCTGCCCACCGACGGCATCCAGGACGGGATCAAGGCGGACGGCACCGCGTTCCACCACGTCGGCTTCTTCCCCGACTACGTCCGCGACGGCTTCGCCGGACTCGCCCCCCTCGTCTACGTCCTGCACGGCGGCGCCTTCGCGCTGTCCGGGGAGGCGTCCGGGTGGCTCAAGAAGGCGCTGCTCATGCAGCGCGTCTACGCCAACAGGAACCACTGGCCGATCTCCATCAGCGGCCGGAACCCGAACGGCACCACCGCCCTGTCGATCGTCCCCTTCCAGTGGCTCGCCCCCGTCGACGACGAGATCGCCGCCGCGTTCCTGCGACTGCTGCCCGCCTCGCCCACCCAGGAGCAGAAGGACCTCGCCGCCCGGCTCGCCGCCCGCGGCCTCACCGCCGAGGCCGCGCCGACCGGCGCGTGGGCGCTCAACTACGCGGCCCTCGCCGTGCACAGGCGCGACGACTGGCAGGTCACGGTACGCGGCCACAACCGCTACCTGTGGAGCACCGAGATCTACGCCGGAGCCAACTGGTACGGCCGCTACAACACCTACGGCCAGATCCAGGTGCTGCACCGCGGCAACCCGGTCACGAACCTGGACAGCGGCTACGCACAACCCGGCTGGGACTGGAACCGGCGGCCCGGCACCACGGTCATCCACCAGCCGCTCGACCAGCTCAAAGGCGACCTGACCGGCGCCATCGAGGAGATGCTGCTCACCGACTCCCGCTTCGCCGGGGCACACACCATCGACGGTCGCAACGGCATGTTCGCCATGGACCTGCACGGCCACCCCAAGTACGACGGTTCGCACCGGGCGCGCAAGTCGGTGTTCCTGTTCGACGACCGGATCGTCGCCGTCGGCACCGGCATCGCGAACGACGACGCCACCAACGAGACCGAGACCACCCTGTTCCAGACCCGGCTGGCCGCCAAGAGCGCGCCCACGGTGGTGGACGGGGTCGCGGTGACGGCGTTCCCGCACGAGGCGCTCGACGGCGGGCCGCGCTGGCTGCTCGACGACAAGGGCATCGGCTACTACCTGGCCGCCGATCAGAAAGTCGCACTGACCCGCTCGACCCAGGCCTCCCGCAACAACGCCACCGAGGAGCCCACCAGCGCAGACTTCGCCACAGCCTGGATCAGGCACGGCAGTGCGCCTCGTGACGGGACATACCAGTACGCGATGGTGGTGAATACGACTTCCGACCGGATGGCCGAGTTCGCCGCGGCGATGGGGGATCCTTCGCGGGCGCCGTACCGGGTGCTGCGGGCGGACCGGACGGCGCACGTCGTCAGCGACCGCGCGACCGGCATCACCGGGTACGCGGTGTTCGAGCGCACCCGCCTGGAAGGTGTGGTGCGCGAGGTGGACACGCCTTCGATGGTGCTCGTCCGGGAGGAGGGCGAGGCGCTGGTGCTGGCGGTGTGCGATCCGGACCTGCGGCTTTACAGCGGAATCGACCACGACCAGTACGAGAAGGGGCGCTATGTGGGGCACTACAGCCCGTGGTCGCGGCCCTGGCTGGCGAACCCGAGCCATCCGCACCGGCTGCGGGTGACCCTGGACGGGCGCTGGCGGGCCGACGGGGATCAGCCGTGCCGGGTCACGGTCACGGGGTCGCGCACGGTCGTGGAGTTCGAGACGGTGCACGGGCGACCGGTGCAGGCCCGCCTGCGCCGCTGACGCGAACGGGCGCCGGCCTCCCAGGGGCTCAGTCGGGCGGGTCGAAGCGGCCGTCCACGGCGGTCCAGCCGCCGTCCACGTACAGCACCGAGCCGGTCACGAAGCTGGCCGCGTCACCGGCCAGGTAGACCACGGCCCCGGCCATCTCCTCCGCCGCCGCCCACCGGCCGAGGGCGCTCTTGGCGGCGTAGGCGGCGTACCAGTCGGGGTTGTCCTTGATCTGCCTGGTCAGCGGCGTTTCCACGACGCCGGGCGCGATGGCGTTGACCCGCACCCCGTGCGGCCCGAACTCGGCCGCCGCCGTCCGCAACAACTGCACCAGCCCCGCCTTCGTGGCCGAGTAGACGCCCTGCCCCGGCTCGGTGACGGACGCCCGGATCGACGCGAACCCGATGATCGACCCGCGCCCCCGCTGCACCATCCCTGCCCCGAACGCCCGCACCACGTCGAACGAGGCCCGCAGGTTCAGCCCCACCACCCGGTCGAACTCCTCGCCGGAGTAGTCGAGCAGCCGCTTGCGCACGTTCGTGGCGGCCGTGAACACCAGCACATCGGCCGGCTCCGCGTCGGCGAGTCCGCGCACCGCCTCGTCGTCCAGCACGTCGACCCGCCGGGCGGCCCCTCCGCACCCCGCGGCGGTCTCCTCCGCCGCGGCCAGATCGAGGTCGGCGCACACCACGGAGGCCCCGTGAGCGGCCAGGGCCAGCGCCGCCTCCCTGCCGATCCCGCTCCCCGCCCCGATCACCACGGCCCGCCGCCCATCCAGGCGAAACAGCGCGTCATATCCCATACGAGGCACCCTAGCGGACTGGTCTGACCAGTACACCAGGTGCCGCCGCGGGAATGTCGGTGGCGGTCGGCAGGATGTGCCGCGGGTGTGGGAGGCCGACGGCACAGTCCTGGACCGGCGACACCGCGCGTCGCCTGATCGTTCCGGGCGGGGCGGTTACGGCAGGCGGGGGTCGACGTGGATCTTCGGGGCGTCGCCCCACTCGGGTCGCCGCTCGCCCGCCAGGACGGTGGCCACCTCGCCCAAGGAGACGGTGGCCGCGACCAGGGGCCGGGGATCGACCTGGCCCGAGGCGTACAGGTCGATGGTGCCCGCGAGGCCGCCCGAGGCGCTGAGGACGCCGACGGCGGTGACGTCCTTGAGCACCATCCGGCGCGTGTCGAGGTGGCTGGGCTCGGCCGACAGGCCGATGAAGACCACGTGACGGCCGGGTTCGACGGCGTCGAGCGCGAGCGCGGGCGACCCGGGCCCGTTCGAGGCGTCGATCACGGCGTCGAACCCTGGGCCCGGCGGCGCCGTCCAGGTGCTCGTGAAGCCGAGGGAGCGGGCGAAGGCGAGCGACCGCTCGGTCAGCCCCAGCAGCTGGACCTCCACCCCCTGCGCCACCGCCATCAGCGCCGCGAGCAGCCCGATCGTGCCAGGCCCGATCACCAGCAGCCGCTCACCGGGCTCCAGCGCGGCGGCGCGCACGGCCCGCAACGCGTTCCCGCCCGGCTCCACCAGGGCGCCGAGCACCGGATCGACCGCGTCGGGCAGCGGCCGCAGCGCGCGTACGGGCACGGGAAGGCGTTCGGCCAGCGCGCCGGGCCAGCCGTGGCGGATGCCGATCTCGTACCGGTCCGCGCAGAGGTGCTGCCTGCCGGACCCGCACCGGGCGCACCGCCCGCACCCCAGCATGGTGTCGCCGGTGACCCGCCGGCCGAGCCAGGCGGGATCCACGCCGTCGCCGGCCTCCCGCACGGTCCCGGCCCACTCGTGCCCGATCCGTACGGGATAGCGGGCCTCGCCGGTACGCAGGTACGCCATCGCGCCGGAGAAGACCTCCGCGTCGGTACCGCACACCCCGGCCCGCTCGACCTCGACGACCACCTCCCCGGGGGCGGCCACGGGCGGCTCGACCTCTTGGACCTCCGCACGTCCCGGACCCGTGATGACGAAGGCACGCATGGCGGCAGACGCTACCACCATGATGTCGGGATGACGCGTATTGAGACACCGTGGGGGCCATGGGAGGCCGCACCCCTGGGCGAGGTCGTCGAGCTGTTCCGGGGGGCGGCGGCGACGTGGTGGGTGAGCGGCGGGTACGCGATCGAGCTGGCCGTGGGAGGCGCGTACCGCGAGCACGGGGACGTGGACATCTCGGTGTTGCGCCGGGATCAGCTCGCCGTGCGCCGCCTGCTGTCCGGCTGGGACTGCCACGTGGCCGCCGTGCCGGGGACGCTGCGGCCGTGGGAGCCGGAAGAGGTGCTGCCGGAGACCGCGCACGACATCTGGGTACGCGAGCATCCGGGCGGGCCGTGGCGGTTCCAGCTGATGCTCGACGAGGCCGAGGGCACGGACTGGGTCTACCGGCGCGACCCGCGCATCCGCCGCGAGCTGGGCGCGCTGACGGTCGAGGAGCCGGGTTTTCGCCGCCTCGCTCCGGAGGTACAGCTCCTCTACAAGGCCAAGGGCCCACGTCCGAAGGACGAGCTCGACTTCGCCGAGGTGCTCCCGATGCTGACCGGGGAGCAGCGGCTCTGGCTCGATGCGGCCCTGGAGCTCGAACACCCCGCGCATCCCTGGCGCGACCGCCTGCGCGGCTCCTAGCCGTGGGCGGCGTGGGTGCGCGGGTCGCCGGTGACCTGGCGGCTGTGTTCGACCAGCGCCGGGTAGTCGGTGGCGATGCCGCCCAGCAGCGCCTCCACGGCGGCCTCCACCTGGCCGCCGCTGACCGGCGCGTGGCCGAACAGCGCCCGGTAGTGCACCAGCGACCCCAGCAGGTCCAGGACCAGATCGCGGTCGATGTCGGCCCGCAGGTCCCGGCGGGCCACCGCCCGGTCGATCATCTCCGCCACCGCCGCCCGAGGCGGCTCGAACAGCGTGGTCATGAACGTCTCCCGCAACCCCGGCTCGGCGGCGCAGTCCGCGAGCAGCGGCCCGAGCACGTCCGGCCGGATGCGGCGGAAGGCCGCGATGAAGACGTTGATGCCCTCGTTCAGGTCGCACAACGTGCAGCCCGTGTCCGGCGCGCGGGCTGAGCCGAGGCGGGCGGCGAGGGCGGCCAGCGCCAGGCGCTGGCGGTCCGGCCAGCGGCGGTAGACGGCCGGTTTCGTGGTGCCCGCGCGGCGCGCGACCTCCTCGATCGTGAGCCTGGCGTAGCCGCTCTCGTCGAGAACGGCGAGCGTCGCGCCCAGCACCGCCTGGTCGATCTGCGGGTCGCGCGGGCGCCCGTAAAGTGGTGGCATGGCTCTTATGTTACGGTACGACTCGTAACGTAATCGGAGGGATCCCATGAACGATGTGACGGTGCTCGGTCTGGGCGCCATGGGCAGCGCCCTGGCTCGTACCTTCCTCGAACACGGCCTGGCGACGACGGTGTGGAACCGTACCGCCGCGAAGGCCGACGACCTGGTGGCGCGAGGGGCGCGGCGGGCCGGCACGGTCGCGGACGCCGTGGCGGCCGCCCCGCTCGTCGTCGTGTGCCTGACCGACCACGACGCGACCGAGCAGATCCTGGAGGCTTGCGGGGACGCCATGGCGGGCCGCACGCTGGTCGATCTCACGACCGGCACTCCCGAGCAGGCCCGCGAGACGGCTCAATGGGCGGGCAAGCACGGGGCCGGCCATCTCGACGGCGTCGTCCAGGCCGGGCCCGGTCAGATCGGGACGCCGGACGCCACGTTGTTCTACAGCGGCGCACCGCAGGCGTTCGCGGCGCACCGGGCGGCGCTGGAACTGCTCGGAACGACCCATCACGTGGGCGACGACGCCGGCCAGGCCGCTCTGTACGACCTGGCGCTGCTCGGCCTCTGGTACGACACCACGCTCGCCTACCTGCACGCACTCGCGCTCGTCGGCGGGGCGGGCGATGTCGAGCCGTTCGCACCGTTCGCGGCCAGGCAGATCGACCATGTCGTCCAGGCGGCGCCCGAGGTCGCCCGCGAGATCCGCGACCGCGCCTACCCGCGCGGCCCCGCCTCCCTGACCGAGCACGCCCCGGTCCTGGAGCATCTCGTACGGCTGCGCACCGCCTCGAACCTCGACACCGCCCAGCTCGAACACGTCCTGTCCCTGGTGAACCGGCCCATCGCCGCCGGCCACGGCGCGGAGGGCTTCACCAGCCTCATCGAGGAACTCGCCCCGATCATCTTCGCAGCGTAAGCGGCCTGTCGCCTTTCCGAGGCGGCCGCTCTCGTGCACTGTGGGATGGAACCTCAAGGTGGCCAGAGCCCGGCGGAGAGGATCCATCATGCACGCGAACGTCGGTGACATGCTGATCGTCCACAGTCACGTCGTCGGCCAGCGGGAACGGAAGGGCGAGATCATCGAGATCCGCGGCCCGGAGGGGACGCCGCCCTACGTCGTCCGCTTCGACGACGGACACGAGCAACTCGTCTTCCCCGGCCCCGATGCCGTGGTCGAGCCTGCCGAGTAGTCACCCTCCGCCAAGGGAGTGGAGCGCATCGCCGATGTCGCCGCCGGATCCGGCCGCGATCTCGTTGCCCTCGCGGTCGCGGGCGGTGGCCGTGACCACACCTTCGGCCTGGAGCGCCAGGGTGATGGTGTGACCCTCGGACAGCAGCCCGTCGGCGGACGGGCGCCGCCGGGGTGCGGGCCGGTCCAGCAACACAATGACCTGCTCAAGCGGATGGCTCGCCTGGCCAAGAAGTTCGGCTTCGAGTTCTCGAAGACCCCTGACGTCAATGGCGCCAACCATGACAAGTGGTACGTCGGAGGCGAGGTGGTCATCGTGCCACGACACAATGAGATCAACGAGTTGACGGCCAGAAGCATCCTCCGCTCCTGGGAAGAGATGCTTGACGAGGCGATGCGACCGCAGGAGGAAGAGGGCGAGTGAGGACGTTCCGTGTTACGGCGCAGAAGTCCGGTGACTGGTGGGCGTTGACGGTCGAGGGGCCAGGGTTGAGCCGTCCGGCGTACACCCAGGCCAAGCGCCTGGACAAAGCGGAGGCCATGGTTCGCGACCTGCTCGCCTTGCACTTCGACGTCGCGCCCGGCGACGTGGGGGAGATCGATATCGCCCCCGCCGACGAATCCCTGGCCGATGAGCTGGCTTGCACTCGCAAAGTACGCCGGGACGCCGAACGCCTTCGCGACGAGGCGACCACTCGCACGCGGGCGACGGCGCGGCATTTGCGGGAGCGCGGCTACGCCCAACGTGAAATCGGCGCACTGCTCGGTGTGAGCCATCAAGCTGTTGGAAAGCTGCTTGGTGAGCGGCCGGCACCCCGTGTGGATGCCTGATCAGGGTGCGGGATGCGCCACTCCCTCATGTTCGGCGCTGTTCAGCAGGCCCACGCTTCCCGAATCCAACCGGGTCGCCGGTGGGGGTCGGCTCGGCTGGTAGCGTCGGAGCGGGAGGGCCGGAGCGGAGGTGGGCATGCGTCCCATGGAGCAGCGGACGATCCTCGTCACAGGGGCGACCGACGGTCTCGGCCGGGCGCTGGCGGCCGATCTGGCCGGGCGCGGCGCCACCGTCCTCGTGCACGGCCGCGACGAACGGCGCGGGCAGGACACGATGGAGGAGATCAGGGATCGTGTTCCCGGTGCCCGGTTGCACTGGTACCGCGCCGATCTCGCCTCGCTCGACGAAGTACGTGAGCTCGCCGACGCGGTCGGGGCCGAGCACAAAGGGCTGGACACGGTGGTCAACAACGCCGGGATCGGCTCGACCGTGCCCGGGGGCGGGATGCGGCAGGAGAGCGCGGATGGCCACGAGCTCAGGTTCGCGGTCAACTACCTGGCCGGATACCTGCTGACCCGGCTCCTGCTGCCGGTGCTCAGGGCGGCGGCCCCGTCCAGGATCGTGAACGTCAGCAGCCTCGGCCAGGCCCCGATCGACTTCGGCGACGTGATGCTGGTCAAGGACTACAGCGGGGTGCGGGCGTACTGCCAGAGCAAGCTGGCGCAGGTGATGTTCACCGTGGATCTGGCCGAGGAGCTGGCGGGGAGCGGGGTGACGGCCAACGCGCTGCATCCGGCCACGTACATGCCGACCAAGATGGTCGCCACGCCCGCGAGCGAGCTGCGGGAAGGCGTCGAGGCCACGTCGCGGCTGGTCACCGACCCGGAGCTGGACGGGGTCTCCGGGCGGTTCTTCGACGGTGCGCGGCCCGCGCACGCCCTCGATCAGGCGTACGATCCGGACGCCCGCGCCCGCCTGCGCGCGCTGTCCGACTCCCTGAGCGGGTGGTGAAAACCGGTCGAGCCCGAGCCCTCTGGCTGGCTAACGTTTGCCGGTGCACGTTTATCTGGAGACCGACCGGCTGACCCTGCGCCGGTTCGCCGAGTCCGACGCCGACGACCTGTTCGCGCTGCACAACGATCCGGAGGTCATGCGATACCTCAACGGCGGCAGGCCGACGCCGCGCGAGGTGATCGTCGGGGAGACGCTGCCGAGGTTCATCGCGTCCGGGTTCTTCGCGGCGTTCGAAAAGTCCTCGGGCGGCTTCCTCGGCTGGTTCCATCTGCGGCCGGGGCAGGGGAACCCCGCCGACGAGCCCGAGCTGGGCTACCGGCTGCACAAGGCCGCCTGGGGCAAGGGGTACGCGACCGAGGGGTCGCTGGCGCTGATCGACAAGGCGTTCGAGGAGTTGGGGGCCCGTCGGGTGTACGCGGAGACGATGACGGTCAATCTCGGGTCGCGGCGGGTCATGGAGAAGTGCGGGCTGAGGTTCGTACGGACCTTCTTCGAGGAGTGGCCCGAGGTCATTGACGGGTCGGACCAGGGCGAGGTCGAGTACGAGATGTGGCGGTCCGAATGGGAGGCCCGCAACAGCTGAGACGCCTACGTCAGCGCCACCACCGCATAGCGCTCGTCGTCGATCTCCTTGCCCCACAACGCCGGGTCGGTGAGCGGGTCGACGCGGACATCGGCGACGATCGGCCGCAACGCCGTCACCAGGTCGCCCGCGCCCACTCCGCCCGCCCACGGCAGATCGCCGCTCACCCCGCCTGCGCCGGGCGAATCGCCGCTCGCCTCGGCCGGCGTGCCCCAGCGCCCCTCCACCAGGACCAGCCTCCCGCCCGGCCGCAGCAGCCCGGCCCAGCGCGCCAGTGCCGCCTCCGGGTCCGGGATGGTCCACAGGAGGTGGCGGGCGAGCACCACGTCGAAACTTCGCTCCCCGACGGGTGGCCGGGCGGCGTCCGCCACCAGCACGGCCGCGCTCGTGCCCGACAGCTTGGCGCGGGCCCGCTCCACCATCCGTGGCGCCAGATCCACGCCCAGCACGCGATGCCCGCGCTCGGCCAGGAGCAGCGACAACGACCCCGTGCCACACCCCAGGTCCAGCACGTCGAGCGGCCCCCGAGGCACCCAGGCGGCCAGCCGGGCGGCCCAGGCGGCCCTGACCTCGGGGTCGCGCAGGCCATGGTCGGCCTCCTCGTCGAACGTGCCGGCGGCGGTGTCCCAGTACGCGGCGATGCTCGTCATGCGCGCATCCTGCCAGCGGCCACCGACATTCTCGTGATGCCGCTGCTCCAGCACGAGCTCGGCCCGTCCGGGCTGGACCGCCTCCACGGTGACGGCCTCGTCCGGGTTCTCCCCGGCCGGCGGCGGGCGGTCCGAGGGGAGACCGGTCGAGCGGACGTCCACGCGGACCGCCCCAGGTCACCGATGATCGGCGGAACCTGCCGAGGTGAGCCGGCACCGGCCCGCGCGGCAGTCCTCCAGGCTCGCCGCCGCGTTGTCCCGGACCCTCGCCAGTTCCGCGATCCTGGCGTCGATCCGGTCCACCACCGCCTCCAGCCGCCACCGTTCGCTCTCGCAGGTAGCCCCGCCCGCGTCGTGGGCGTGCAGGGCGTCCACGACCTCGTCCAGGGTGAAGCCCAGCTCCTGCAGCGCCTTGGCCGAACGGATCCGCTCCACCGCCTCCGCGCCGAACATCCGATACCCCGACGGCCGGCGCCGCGCCTCGGGCAGGACGCCGCGCCGCTCGTAGAAGCGAACCGTGTCGACGCTGACTCCGGCCTCCCGCGCCACCTGTCCGATCTTCACGTGTCACCCTTTGACTCTGGACCTAAGTCCAGACTCTAGGGTTTCGCCAACGACACCACAAGGAGCGCCACCATGGACATCCCCGTCGTCTGCGACATGACCAATGCCCCCGACACCCCGCAGGAGCGCCTGGAGGAGTACCAGCGGCTCTTCAGCCAGGCCCTCGCCGCCAAGGAGCGAACCCCCGAGGGCATCCGCTTCCGGTTCAGGGCCGCACCGGGCGTGGAAGCGTGGGTGCGCGACCTGGCCGCCCGGGAGCAGGCCTGCTGCGCGTTCTTCGGCTTCGACGTCACCCTCGATGGTGCGGAGGTGGTCTGGGACGCCACCGTGATCGACGACGCCGCCGCCCGCGCCGTCCTCGAGGAGTTCTACCTCCTGCCGGAAACCGGGACCACGGACGTCCTCGTACGCTGATCGCCATGACCGTGCTGCGTTCCGTCGCCCTGTTCGTCCTGGCCGCCGTCGCCGAGATCGGCGGCGCCTGGCTGGTCTGGCAGGGCTGGCGGGAGCAGCGCGGCGCGTGGTGGATCGGCGCCGGGATCCTCGCCCTCGGCGCCTACGGCTTCGTCGCCACCTTCCAGACCGACCCGCACTTCGGCCGCATCCTGGCCGCGTACGGCGGGGTCTTCGTGGCCGGATCCCTGGCCTGGGGCATGGTGATGGACGGCTTCCGCCCGGACCGGTGGGACGTGATCGGCGCGCTGATCTGCCTGGCCGGTGTCGCCGTCATCATGTACGCCCCCAGGAGCTGACCGTTGACGCCGTTCCCGATCGCTCGGTAAACTCATCAATGAGTGAATTCCGTGTCAAGGAGCGATCTCATGCGCAGGACACCCGCCGCCATCGTCAGCGCCCTCTTCTTCGCCGCCGCCCCGGGCACCGCCGCCGTCCTCGCCCCGTACTGGATCACCGGCTGGCGGATGCGCGACCCCTTCCCCGACGCGGTCATGATCCCGCTCAAGCTGCTGGGCGGGCTGCTCGTGCTCGCCGGGGTCGCCGTGCTGGTCAACGCGTT
Organism: Nonomuraea marmarensis; assembly: GCF_043197025.1. Lineage (NCBI taxonomy): Bacteria > Bacillati > Actinomycetota > Actinomycetes > Streptosporangiales > Streptosporangiaceae > Nonomuraea > Nonomuraea marmarensis. The sequence goes on along the minus strand of NZ_JBICRM010000012.1, from coordinate 149,517 downwards.
CTACAGGTTCGTGGTCGAGGGGTTCGGCACGCCGATCCCGGTCGCGCCGCCCGCCCGGCTGGTCGTCGGCGGCCTCTACCGGTACGTCCGCAACCCCATGTACGTCGCCGTCTTCGCGGCCGTCATCGGGCAGGCCATGGTGTTCGGGAACGCGTGGCTGCTGTTCTACGTGGCCGTCATGGCGATCCCCGTCTACTCCTTCGTGCACTGGTACGAGGAGCCGACCCTGCGCAGGAAGTTCGGCTCGGACTACGACGCCTACCGCTCGCACGTGCCGGGTTGGTGGCCGCGTCTGCCCGCCTATCGGCCCTGATGCGGAGAAATTGGAGTTCCATGTCGGAACCGGTTTGACACTCCGTGAGGAAGTATGGTCGTCTCGTGACCATTGTTTCTGATGGGATGAATTAGACCGGTCCGGGGGAGAACGCTTCATGCCGCACGCCCTCCTGCGCGTGCTCGCTTCGGCGTCCATCGCCAGCACAGTCCTGGTGGCCCTGCCACCCGCCGCCCAGGCGCAGGTCCAGCCCGTGCCCGCCGTACAGGTGAAGCCCGTGCCCGCGATCCAGGAGCCGCCGGCCGCCGTGGTGAGCGTCCCGACGCAACCGTCTCTCGCGGTTCGTCCCGCGGGGAACGAACGGGTCGGGCCCGGCGCGCCCGAGGTGACCACCCCCGCGGGACCCCAGCTGATCAACCAGATCGCCGCCGAGGCCGCCGCCGTCCAGGAGGAGCGGGGCCTGGGCAGGCAGGCGCCCGCGGTGAACCAGGTGCTGCCGGACACCGCCCAGGCGCAGCCGCTGGGGCTGCTGAAGCCGCTGGCCTCGGTCGCCAAGTTGTTCGACGGACTGGGGAAGGCCGTGCCGGGGCTGACGTACCGGCTGTGTGTCGAGAGCGCCGCCGTGCCGGTCTCCTGCTCGATCAGCCGGCCCGTCGGCGTGCCGGTGGCCGCCGACGTCACCGGCGACGTCACCCCCGACCTGGCCGCCGACCTGGTGCCCACCGCCAGCCCTTCGGAGGGCGCCGTCGGGCTCGGGTTCGCCGTCAGGCGGCTGTCGAAGGAGAACCTCAAAGCCCAGGTCTGGGCCGAGTACGACGGCAAGGTGTCGGTCGGGTTCGACGGGCTGCACCGCGGGTCGTCGCTGTCGAAAACCGACTGGGGCACGTTCACCGTGGACCTGGCGGGCAAGCGGGTCAAGGCCAGCCTCAAGCGTACGGAACCGGGCGAGTCCGTGGCCATGGTCGCGGGGCTGGCCGGGCGCAGCGCGGTGAGCCTGCGCCAGACCCCGGCCACCGAGCGGCTCACCGTGAACGCCGCCCTCGACTCGCCCATGCTGGACGTCACCGCCTCCGCGCCGGCCAAGCTGGAGGCGCTGGCCGTGACGGGCCGTCAGTTCACCGAGGCCGTGCTCGACCGGATGGCCACCCGCGCCGAGGTGCGGCTGTCGGGCAGCGAGGTCCGCTTCACCAGCCCGTCCTCGGTCGGCCGCGCCCGGCTGCACAACTTCACCTACCGCGACGGCCGGCTGGCCAGGGTGGTGAGCGCCGAGATGCGGAAGGTGCCGCCGTCCTTCACCGCCAGGTACGGCGCCGGGAACGGCAAGCAGACCCTGTCGGTCGACACGCGCGGCCCGCGCGCCGGGGCCGCCAGCCTGCTCTACTTCGACCGGACCGCGGGCAAGACGGTGCTGAAAGCCGAGCTGAGCGACCTGCCCGCCAAGGTGCGCCTGGTCAACGACCTGGCCGAACACCGCGTCACGCACACGACCAGCTCGCCCATCGGCAGGTTCGCGGTGGTGCTGCAGCGCAACGAGGGCGCCGTCTCCAGCCCGCGCGGCGGCCACGTCACCATGATCAAGAACGGCGCCGCGGTGGGGGTGTCGGGGCTGCTGTCGGGGTTGTCCGCGTTCGACGTCACGTACGGGGCCGCGCCGCACGCCCACCTGGAAGTGGACTCCAGCGGCAAGTCGTTCCTCGGCGCGGCCAGCATCGACGGCACCCACCTGGCCAGGCTGGAGATCTCGAACACGCCCGCCACCGTGGACGTCACCCTCGACCCGGCCGCCAGGAAGGCCGTCTACCAGGCCAGCGGCATGATCGAGAAGATCCGCGCCGCCTACGCCAACCTCAAGTCGGGCCCGACGATCGACGGCACCGTGCTCGGCGTGCACGACGACGTCAAGGCGTCGTGGGAGCTGGGGGAGCGGTCGACCGTCAAGGTGGCCAGTTCCTCCAAACTTGAGCAGGTCCGGATTTATGCCAATAAAGCTAACGTAACCACCACGTCCGGCTCTGGTGAGGACCTGAAGGCGACCGTCGAAGGCGTGCGCAAGCAGGCCGAACTGGTCGCCGACACCAAGGCCAGGACGCTCACCTGGACCTCGGACGGTCCGGTCACGAAGGTCTCGGCCCTGGCCAGGGCCAAGCTCGGGGACCGCTACGTCAGGGCCGCCGCCGAGGTGACCGGCGTGCCCACCAGGTTCGACGCCTCGTGGGACGCCGCTTCGTACCGTTTCCGGGGTTTGTCAGGGCCCGTCGGGTCGGCGGCGCTGGCGTTCACCAACCACGACGGCGCCACGTCGCCCACGGGGCCGCACCTGTCGGCGCACTACGACCAGGCGTCGGGGGACCTGGACGCCAGCGTGCTGGTCAAGGGACTGTCGCAGGTCGAGTTCAGCCCCGCCGCGCAGGGCTTCGACGCCGACTTTCGCTCGGCCAGGCAGACGCTCGCCGTGGACGCCGACGTCATCCAGGGCGACACGCGCTTCGGCCTGATCGGCACGCTCGGTCCCGTGCCGGGACGCCTGGCCGTGTCCGCCGCCGACGGCAAGCTCACGTACTCCGGCTCGCGCCTGGACGTGCGCGCCCGTGCCTGGCTCGGCAAGGTCGGGGCGTTGTCCCGGATGCGGGCCGCCCCCGCGGTGCCGGGTGGCGTGTCGCTGGTGGACGGCGGTTGCGCCGCCGGGTCGGCGGGGTGCGCCCAGGGTCCGTTCTGTGTGGCGCAGCGCGGCTGCTTCGGCCTGCAGGGCTACCTGGATGTGACGGGGCTGCCCGACCAGGTGTCGGTGGACCTGGCGGGCAAGACGTTCGCGTTCTCGGGGTTCAGCCCTAAGCGCAGGAGCCTGGGGGTGTATCTCGCGAGCAGCGTGTTGTCACCCGTGCCGATCAAGGCCAGGGCCACCCTGACCGGGCTCCCCGCCAAGATCACCAGCATGGCGCTGGGGCCGTTCGAGGTGGCGCAGGGCAACGCCGTGCGGGCCGGGTACCGCATCGAGCCCGCGGCCACCCTGGGCGCGCTCGACGTGCAGGCCGAGACGGCCGGGCTGCGCGGCCACGTGGCGATCGACCCGGTGCCCGCCGCGGTGGACGTCCGGGGCACGTACGGCGCCCAGACCCGTATCCGCGTGACCAACTCCGCGCCCGTCAAACGCCTGACCGCCAAGGTCACCCTGGCCGGGAAGGGCACCGGAGAGCTGGGGTTCTCCGACGTGCCCGCCGTGTTCGGGGTGGACGCCGACGCCTCGGCCGCCGGGCTCAGCGTGCCCGCGGTCACGTACAAGGCCGTGGGCGGCGTGAACACGCTCGACGGCCACCTCGACGTGGAGGGCGGCCTGGTGGACCCGCGGGGCCGCCTCGGCGACGTGTCGTTCGCGGTCAAGGACCTGGCCGCCGACACCACGATCCGGATGAACCCCGACCAGTCGCTCGACCTGGTCTCGAAGCCGGTGCCCACGGGCGGCATCTCGCTGCGCGCCGGGCTGAAGGTGGACCCGGTGGCCCCCCAGCGCATCGCCGTGAGCAAGGAGGTCCCGTACACGACCGGCTTCCTCACCTACCACGTCGGCGGCCAGTTCGGGCTCGGGCAGAGCTCCGTCAAGCAGCTCGCGCTGTCCATCCAGCGCCTGTCGTGGCTGCGCGTCAGACCGGGCAAGATCCCCTTCGGCATGAAGGCGCCCCCGGCCCTCGGCTACGTCGCCCCCGGCTTCGAGGGGAACTACGGGCAGCTCAAGCTCGCCGCCAAGGGCGTGGACCTGCGGCCGGACGTCTCGGTGGACGTCAGGCTGAGCAGGGACATCGGCAACGACGTCTTCCGCGACTCGGTACGGCTCACCCGCACCGGCTCGCTCGCCCTGCGCCGCTACGACCAGCGGATGAGGCGGATCGGGTCCAAACAGGAGATCAAGGCGGCCGGAATCAGCCTGGCCTGCGTGACGGTGGACGCCAAACCCGGCTTCGCCGCGGGCGGCGGCAACTCCATCACGCTGCGCGGCGCCGACGGCCCCCAGATGGTCTCCCTGCTGGACCCGGGCGGCAAGGTGCCGGACTACGCGGTGGACCTGCTCACCCACTTCATGAGCCCGTTCCCCGGCGCGGAGTGGAAGGTGGCGGGCACCAAGGCCGGATCCTGCCAGCCGGCCGAGTCGCCGCGGCCGGAGTCCCGCTAGGCGGGGCCCAGATAGCCCGGCGGCGGCCCGTCGCCGTCGTAGGTGTGCAGCGGGCGGTCGGTGAGGAACGCCCGCAGCACCTCCAGGTACGCCGTGCCGTCCCCGGCGTAGGCGAACCTGGCGGAGGGCAGCGCCCGCCGGTACGCCGTGGCCGCGGACCAGCCCTGCTCGTCGCACGCTCCCTTGACGATCAGCACCGGCGCCGGGACCCCGCCCAGGCTCTCCGCGAGCGAGCCGGGCGGCAGGCGTCCCAGCAGGCCGACATAGCCTCCTGAACCGGTCGGCACAGGGGCGGGGCAGGGATGCGGGGCCCGCCGCCGGACGTGGTCGAGATAGGCGTCCAGCTCCCGGTCGCCCGCGAACGCGTGCGCCGCCCGCGGCTCGACCCTCAGCAGCGTGTAGACGGCCAGCACCCGCGGGTCCAACCGGCCGCCGGGACCCGGCAGGGCCGCCGCCGCTGCCTGCGCCCGGTCCAGCCCGGCGGGCGAGTACAGGACCGCCCTGGCCACCCGGTCCCGGTGCGCGGCCAGGTAGGCGGCCGCGAGCTGGGCGCCGTAGTCGCGGGCGATGAGGTTCAGCCGCCGCGCGCCCACGGCCTGGCGGATGGCCTCCAGGTCCGCCACGTCGCGGGCCAGGCCGTACCCGCGCGGGTCGGCCAGCCGGGCCGAGCGGCCCGCGCCGAGCTGGTCGTAGACGTAGACCTGGTAGCCGTCGGCCGCCAGCTTCCCGTAGAACGCCGAGTCCGCCTCCAGATCGGCCACGCCGGGGCCGCCGTGCAGGAAGAGCACCGGGTCGGTACGGGTGACCCGCCTGGGCTCGATCCGCACGTACGCCAGCCTGGAGCCCGTCGGGAGCCGCCACTCCCGCTGTCCGGCCACCGGCGCGGGGACGGGGCGGCCGGGGGCCGGGCGCAACGTGGCGCCCGTGACCTGCCACACGACGGCGACCTCCACCCCGAGGATGACGACCGCCCGTAACCAGCGCCCCCACGCCACCCCCGGCCTGGGCACGCACAGCAGCAGCCCGAGAAACAGCACCGACGCGAACACCGCCAGCCCCGTCACCGCGAACACCGTCGGCTCCGCGCCCACCATCGCCGTCCCGGCCAGCGCGGCCAGCCCCAGGACCGGCGACAGGGCCAGCACCCCCGCGCCCGTCACCACCCGCCCCGCCAGCCTGGCGAAAGAAGCCACAAGGGGACGCTAGTCCACCCGCCCTGATCCGGTCAGGGAAGTGAGCAGCCTCCGGCCCCCGGATAGCGCTTGCCGATGCTATGGGGTGGAATATCAGCATCCTTCTACAGGCTGGAGATCTCGTGCCACTGTTCGACCTGCCGCTTGAGCAACTCCGCGGCTACCTCCCCGACCGCGACGAGCCCGCCGACTTCGACGCGTTCTGGTCCCGCACCCTGGCCGAGGCAGGGGAGTTCGACCTGGCCGCCGAGTACGTCCCGTACGACCTGCCCTTCGCCACCGTGGACGTCTTCGACGTCTCGTTCGCGGGCTGGGGCGGGCACCGGATCAACGGCTGGTTCCTGGTGCCGCGCGGCGTGGAGGGGCCGGTGCCGTGCGTGATGCACTACATCGGCTACAGCGGCGGGCGCGGGTTCCCCAAGGACCACCTGATGTGGCCGGCGGCCGGCTACGCGGTGTTCGTGATGGAGACCCGCGGGCACGGCGGCGCCAACACCCAGAGCCCGGGCGCGACCGGCGACCCGCACGGCAGCGCGAGCCCGCAGGCTCCGGGCATGATGACGCGCGGCATCCTCGACCCCGACGACTACTACTACCGGCGCGTCTTCACCGACGCCGTCCGGGCGGTGGACGCGGCCGCCGCGCACCCGGCGGTCGACGAGAGCCGCATCGTCGTCTCGGGCGGCAGCCAGGGCGGCGGCATCGCCCAGGCCACGGCCGCGCTGCACCCGTCGGTCAAGGCGGCGCTCGTCGACGTGCCGTTCCTGACGCACTTCCGGCGGGCCGTCGAGATCACCGGGCGGGAGCCGTATCAGGAGCTGGTCCGGTTTCTGGCCACCCGGAGGGACAGCGCCGACCAGGTGTTCCGCACGCTGTCGTACTTCGACGGGGTCAACTTCGCGGCGCGCGGGCAGGTGCCCGCGCTGTATTCGGTGGCGCTGATGGACGACGTGTGCCCGCCGTCCACGGTGTTCGCCGCCTACAACCGCTGGCAGGGCCCCAAGGAGATCACGGTCTGGCCCTGGAACAACCACGAGGGCGGTGGCGGCTTCCAGTCGGAGGAGCAGCTGCGTTACCTGCACAAGCTCCTCGCCGACGGCTGAGCGGGCCCCCGCCGTGCCGGAGGGCTCCGGCACGGCGGGGCCGCGTCATGCTGTTTGCTCGGTGACCAGGAACGACACGCTCCCCTGGTCATCGGCTCCGGCGTCCAGGGACTTGTCCTCCAGCACGGTCGCGGCCACGGGATCGAGATAAACCCGCGCCCCTTCGGCCTCGACCACTTCGTCTGCCGGCTCCGGGGCGGTGGCCAGCGTAAGAGTGAGCGAACTCGCGCCCTCTCCCTGGGACGAGATGCGTATCCCGCTCTGGGAAGGCTCGGGCGCGGACGCGGTCAGGTCGCGTATCGCCTGGGCTGCGTTGGCTGTCAGGGTGAGCACTACGGCTCCTCCTCACGGTCGACGTTCAGGAATTGCCTGCCCTTCCCGCTACTTCTGAGCTCAACCCTTCTTGACTGTTTCTTTACCAAGAATTCCTAAACGATCTCGCACGGGCGCGGCGCGGGTCCTGGCCGTTGGACAATGGGGACATGGACTACGCGACGCAGAGGGAAGCCATGGTGGCGCTGCTGCGAGAGCGTCAGGAGGTCAGCGACCCCGTGGCCGCGGCGTTGCTCGCGGTGCCGCGTCACGTCTTCCTGCCCGGGATCGACCCCGAGGTCGCCTACCGCGACGAGGCCATCGTCACCAAACGCGACGACGAGGGCCGGCCGATCAGCTCCTCGTCGCAGCCGGCGATCATGGCCGCGATGCTCGACCAGCTCGCGGTGGAGCCCGGGCACCGGGTGCTGGAGATCGGCGCGGGCACCGGCTACAACGCGGCGCTGCTGGCCCACCTCGTGGGACCCGGCGGGCGCGTGGTGAGCGTGGACATCGACGACGACGTCGTCACGCGGGCCCAGGGGCACCTGTCCGCCGCCGGGACCTCCTCGGTCGAGGTGGTGTGCGCCGACGGGGCCGAGGGGTTCGCCGGGCGGGCCCCGTACGATCGGGTGATCGCCACGGTCGGGGTGTGGGATCTGGCCCCCGCCTGGCTGGAGCAGTTGAAGGGCGACGGGCGGCTGGTGGTGCCGCTCGACCTGCGCGGCGTGCAGGCGTCCGTGGCCATGGAGCGGGCCGGCGGGCACTGGGCCAGCCGGTCGGTGGTGCCGTGCGGGTTCATGCGGATGCGCGGGCCGTTCGCGGGGCCGGAGGTGACCGTGGTCCTGCGCCGGGATCCCGACCTGATGTTGTCGCTGCCCGAGCCGCGCGAGATCGGCGACGTGCTCGCCGCGCTCGACGCCGTGCCCACCGAGATCTCCACCAGGGTGGACCTGCTGTCGTCGGGGTCCGTGACGGGCATGGGCGTCTCGCTCTGGCTGGCGCTGCACGAGCCCCGCTGGTGCGCGTTGAGCGGGAAGCTGGGCGCCGGCTACGGCGTGACCGCAGGGCTCGTCGAAGGCGACAGCATCGCCCTGCTCGCGGTGGAGAGGTCGCTGGTGGCCCGTGGCCACGGCGCCTGCGGCGCCAGGCTGGCGGCCGAGCTGGCCGCGCACGTCAGAGAGTGGGATCAGGCGGGCCGGCCGGAGACCCGCGACCTGCGCGTCGAGGCGCACCAGGGGCCCGTCTCCAGCGAGGGGACCGTCATCGGAAAGCACCACACCAAACTGGTGCTGAGCTTTCCCTAGACTTCGCGCGGGGGCGACTTCGACGCGCTGGTGGCCCTGCTCGACTCCTGACGCGCCAGGGCGCCCGCAATGCCGGGTCGCCACTCCTATGGCGATTACTCTCAGTATCTGGGATGTATCACCGTGTCATAGGAAAGCTCATGCGCACTCGTCTGACCATGTCGCTGGCCGCCGTGGCCGTCGCCGTCCTCGCGGGCTGCGGCGACGACGTACCGCCGAGCACCGCGGGCCTGGCGCCGCCGCAGACCGGCGCGCAGCCGTCGGAGCAGGACAGGGCCTGGATGCGGACCATCCACCAGGGCAACCTGGCCGAGGTCCAGGCGGGGCAGCTGGCGCAGGGCAAGGGCATGACGCGCGAGATCAAGTCGATCGGCAAGATGCTCGTCCACGACCACACCGAGCTGGACACCAAGGTCACCCAGGCGGCCTCCCGGCTCCGCATCGAGCTCCCCACCTCGCCGACCGCCGAGCAGCGCGCCGAGCGGGTCCGGTTGCAGGACGCCACGGGCAAGGACTTCGACCAGGACTTCCTGGCCGGCATGATCAAGGCGCACACGGCCGCGATCGCCGCCACGAACACGGAGATCTCCCGCGGCTCCTCCCAGACGGTGGTGGCCCTCGCCAAGACCGCCGCCCCATCCCTCCAGAAGCACCTGTCCGCGCTCCGGCAGGCCCAGAAAGGCTGACATAGGCCGTCGGCGACCACACTGCCGCACGCTTCGCCTCCCGCGCGGTATCAACCGCCGTCCTGTCCCGTAGGACCTCAGCCACAACGTACGGAAAGTCCCGCTGGAGCCCGCAGATGAGCCAGGGTTCGGGGGAATGAAGCGTTGGTAGGGTTGTCCGGAAATATGTGGATCTGGACGGGTGGGATAGGTGGAGGTCGAACAAACAGCACTGCCGGGAATCGGACTGCGCCACGATTTCACCACCCGCAAAGGACAGCGGGTGGGCGTGGTGTCCCATCGCACCGGTCAGCGGGTCCTGGTGATCTACGACCAGGACGATCCCGACCGCGCGTGCCAGACGGTCAAGCTCAACGACGAAGAAGCCGACGCCCTCGCCGAGCTCCTCGGCGCACCCCGCATCGTGCAGCGGCTCAACCAGTTGCACGAGCAGGTCGAGGGCCTGGTCAGCGTGCAGTTGCCCATCCCCGCGGGCTCCCCCTACGTGGGCCGGCCCATGGGTGAGGCACGGGTGCGGACCCGTACCAGCGCCTCCATCGTCGCCGTCGTGCGCGGCGGGCAGGTGTTCGCCAGCCCCGGCCCCGGCTTCGTGTTCGGCGCGGGGGACGTCGTGGTCGTGGTCGGCAGCGAGGACAGCACGGCCGAGGTCGCCGGCATCCTGGTCGACGGGTAGGGCCGCGGGTTGCACGAAACCGCGGTCATCTTTCTCGAGTTCGGTGCCGTACTGCTTGGCCTGGGAGTCCTCGGCGCGCTGGCGTTGCGCGCCGGGATCTCCCCGATCCCCCTCTACCTGATCGCCGGTCTGGCGTTCGGGACCGGCGGGGTGCTGCCGCTGGCGACCAGCGAGGAGTTCATCTCCGTCGGCGCGGAGCTGGGCGTCGTCTTATTGCTGCTCACCCTCGGCCTGGAGTACAACGCCGACGAACTCGTGACGAGCCTGACGGGCAACGCCCGCGCGGGCATCGTCGACCTGGTGCTCAACGCCGCCCCCGGCGCGATCTGCGCGTTACTGCTGGGCTGGGGTCCGGTGGCGGCCGTGGCCATGGCGGGCGTCACGTACGCCACCTCCTCGGGCATCACCGCCAAGGTGCTGTCGGACCTGGGGTGGATCGGCAACAGGGAGACGCCCACGGTGTTGTCCCTGCTGGTGTTCGAGGATCTGACGATGGCGGTCTACCTGCCGGTCCTGACCGCCATGCTGGCCGGGCTGAGCCTGGTGAGCGGGGCCATCTCGGTGGGCATCGCGCTGCTGACCGTGAGCGTGGTGCTGGTCGTGGCGCTGCGGTTCGGGCGGTTCATCGAGGCGTTCGTGTCCAGCCCGAACTCCGAGGTGCTGCTGCTCAAGGTGGTCGGGCTGGCGCTGCTGGTGGCCGGGCTGGCGCAGCAGCTGCAGGTGTCGGCGGCGGTCGGCGCGTTCCTGGTCGGGATCGCGCTGTCCGGGCAGCTCGCCCACGACGCGCAGGCGCTGCTGGCCCCGTTGCGCGACCTGTTCGCGGCGGTGTTCTTCGTGTTCTTCGGCTTCCAGACCGACCCCCGCAAGATCCTCCCCGTGGCCGGGCTGGCCGCGCTGCTGGCCCTGGTCAGCATGGTCACCAAGCTCCTCACCGGCGCGTACGCGGCCAGAAGGGCGGGCATCGCCAGGGCAGGGCAGGCGCGGGCGGGCATCGCGCTCATCCCGCGCGGCGAGTTCAACATCGTCATCGCGGGTCTGGCGGTGGGCGCGGGAGCCCATCCCGACCTGGGCGCGCTGGCCGCCGCGTACGTCCTCATCCTGGCGGCCTTCGGCCCCCTGGCGGCCAAGCTCGTGCAACCCCTCATCGAGGCCGTTGCGAAACGGGCCTGAGCCGCTAGTTTGTTCGCATGGCGTACCCCACGGAGAAGACGATCTGGGCCACGGACTGGGACACCCTGGAGATCTCGGGAGAGAGCTACCGGCGGGTCCTGTTCCAGGACGTGGACATGACGGAGCTGGCCGACCACGGCTCGTCGTTCGAGGAGTGCCACTTCAGCAACGTGCGGTTCAACGTGTCGGTGCACGAAGACGCCCGGTTCCTCAACTGCACGTTCACGCGGTGCTCGCTGTTCGACGCGACGTTCACGGGGTGCAAGCTGACGGGCAGCGTGTTCGACGGATGCACGTACGGGCTGCTGAAGGTCGAGGGCGGCGACTGGTCGTACGCGGCCCTGCCGGGTGCCGACCTGCGGGGCAGCGCCTTCCACGGCACCCGGCTGCGTGAGGCCGACCTGACCGGAGTCCGATTGGAGGGCGCCGAGCTGCGGCGGGCCGATCTGTCCGGGGCGGCGCTGCGCGGCGCCGACCTGACGAAGTGCGACCTGCGCGGCAGCGACCTGAGCACCCTCGACCCGCACGCCGTCACGCTCAAGAACGCGATCATCGATCCCTTCCAGACCACGGTCATCGCCACCGCGCTGGGCCTCGACGTGCGCGAATAAGAGGATCAGCCGTTGACGGCGCGCAGGGCGCCGGGGAGGCGGCCGGTGAGCCGGTCGAGCGCGGCAGAGGTGGCGGCGTCCGCCGGCAGGTAGACCATGATCCGCTGGTCCGGGTCCGACAGGTGGAGTGGCTCGCGCGCCAGCCGTAGCTCGCCCGCCTCCGGATGCGCCAGCCGCTCCACGGGAGCCAGCCGCGGCGGCGCCGAGGGCCCCGCGATGCGCTCGGTGAAGGCCTCGCCCGCCGCGAACGACAACTCGGAGACCAGTTCGGCCGCATAAGGGTCGTCGACGCCAGCCTCGAATCTGAGCGCGGCGGCGTGCTCGTCGGCGACCCGCTCCCAGTCGGGAAAGGCGATCCTGGCCCGCCGGTCCACGAACACGAACCTGGTCACGCTGGGCGGGTCTCCGTCCAGCAGCCCGAGCGGGCCGAAGAGCCGTTCGTAGCCGGTGGTGTGGGCGAGCACCTCGCCCAGCCGGTTGAGCACGGCGGCCGGGGCGGGCTCCAGCCGGTCGAGCAGCGCGCGTACCGTGGGGCGTACCGTGCGGGCGGGCGCCTGTCCCGCGCTCGGGCACAACACGACGTTGCCGTTGATCGCCTGGGACAGGTGCTTCAGGTGGAGGCGTTCCTCAGACGTCATACGAAGCGCGTCGGCGAGCGTACCGAGCACCTGCGCGGATGGGTTGCGGTCGCGGCCCTGCTCCAGCCTGGTGAGATATTCGACGCTCACCCCCGCCACCGTGGCCAGCTCCGACCTGCGCAGCCCCGGCGTGCGCCGCCGCGGCCCGTCCGGCAGCCCGACGTCGGCGGGCTTGACGGCCTCGCGACGGGCGCGCAGGAACGCGCCCAGCTCGTTGTCGCGCCCGCGTCCCATGCTTCGCTCACTCACAGTCCCGAGTGTACGAGGCGGGCCACGCCCCTATCGTGGCCCTGCGAGGGCCAGTCTCGCCCCGGCCTTCCTCGGCCGCGCGGACGGCGGTGAGCTTGGGCCATGAAGAAAATGACATTGGCCGTGATCACCGGCAGCATCCGCGAAGGGCGGTTCGGCCCCGTGGTCACGCGATGGTTCACCGAGCAGGCGAACGCCCACGGGCTGTTCGACCTGGACCTCATCGACCTGGCGGAGACGCCGCTGCCGCAGGTGCTGCCCGCCACGCCCGAGGAGCTGGCCGCCGTGCACGAGCGTCCCGAGGACCTCAGGCGGCTGGCCGGGCGGCTGGCGGCGGCGGACGCGTTCGTGGTGGTGACACCCGAGTACAACCACAGCTACCCCGCCTCCCTCAAGAACGCCATCGACTGGCACTACACCCAGTGGCAGGCCAAGCCAGTGGCACTCATCTCGTACGGCGGCTACGGCGGCGGCGTGCGGGCGGCCGAGCACCTGCGGCAGGTCTTCGCCGAGCTGCACGCCGTCACGGTGCGCAACACGATCAGCTTCGACAACCACTGGGAGCGCTTCGACACCGATGGCCGGCTGACGGCGCCCGAGGGCCCCGACGGCGCCGCCAAGGCGCTGCTCGACCAGCTCGGATGGTGGAGCAGGGCGCTGCGCGAGGCCCGCGCCGCCGTCCCCTACGAGGGGGTGCAGTGATGCGTTACCGCCTGCTGGGCCGCACGGGGCTGCGGGTCTCGGAGATGTTCCTCGGCGGGATGATCTTCCACGAGTCCTCGCCCGAGGTACGGCGCGTCTTCGACGAGTACGCCGGCGCCGGCGGCAACGTCGTCGACACGGCCCTGATGTACGGCGACAGCGAGAGCGTCGTCGGCGACCTGCTGCAAGGCCGCCGTGACCGCTTCGTCCTGGCCACCAAGTACACCCCCACCCGCGACCGCACCGACCTGAACGCGGCCGGCAACCACCGCAAGAACCTGGTGTTGTCGCTGGAGCAGTGCCTGCGGCGGCTGCGTACCGACTACATCGACCTGTACTGGGTGCACGTCTGGGACCGGCACACCCCGATCGAGGAGACGATGCGCGCGCTGGACGACGCCGTCCGGGCGGGAAAGGTGCTCCACGTCGGCATGTCCGACGCTCCGGCGTGGGTGGTCAGCCGGGCCAACACCCTGGCCGAGTGGCGCGGGTGGACGCCGTTCGCCGGGGTGCAGGTGCCGTACAGCCTGCTCCGGCGGGACGTCGAGCGGGAGCTGCTGCCGATGGCGCGGGAGCACGGCATGAGCGTGGCGGCGTGGGGCGTGCTCGGGCACGGCGTGTTGTCCGGGGTGCCGACCTCCCGCGTGCCCCCGGAGTCCATCGGCAAGCGGGACCGGGCCGTGGTAGGCGCCGTGCTGGAGGTCGCCGGCGAACTGGGGGTCACGGCGTCGCAGGTGGCGATCGCGTGGACCATGCGGCGTGGCGTGCACCCGATCATCGGCGCGGGCGACGCCGGTCAGCTCAAGGAGAACCTGGGGGCGTCCGGGCTCGCGCTGCCCGAGGAGGCGGTGCGGCGGCTGGAGTCGGCGGTGGAGTTCGAGCCGGGTTTCCCCGCGGACTTCATCGGCGAGGTGGACCGCAGCCCGGACATCTACGGCGACGACCTCCTCCTGCTGGACGGCCGCTGACTCCCGTCAGCACAGGGCCATGGCCGTCTGCCACACCCCCGGCAGCGCCGCGAGCACCCGGTCCCCGCGGCGGCGGCGGTCGGCGAAGGTATCCGCACCGAGCTCGGCCAGCAGCTCCAGGAACCCGTCCTCGTACCCCGCCACCCCGGCGGCCGCGCGTTTGTCCAGGCAGCGCGCGTACGTCGCCACCAGCCAGAACACGGCCTCCCTGTGCAGTCCCCGCGCGATGAGCTCGCGGCTGCCGTCGATGGCGAGGGGCCGCGCCACGGCCGTGATGTCGGAGTCGAACCGGTAGGAGGGCGCCCGCAGGCTCGACGTGGCGTCGAACACCTTCTCCAGCGCGGCCAGGTGCCGCTCCACCTGGCCGGGGCCGAAGTTCGCGCAGCCCAGCAGGGCGAGCAGATTCTCGTGGAAGTCCTGCCGGCCGTGCGCGGCGAGCAGGTCGCGTACGGCCGCGTACCGGCGGCGGACGGTGGGGTTGCGCAGCCCCGCCGTCAGCAGCACGTGCGTGGTCACCCCCGTGCCGAAGAGCCACGAGGTGACCTGGTCGGTCAGCGGCTTGGACTCGTCCATGCCGTTGATCCAGCCGCGCACCCGGTCCATGGCGTTGGTGCAGCGGGCCAGGATCCACGGCCGCTCGGCGAAGTCGCGGGCCACCACCCGCTGCAGCTCGGTCAGCCGCCCGGACGGGTCGGCCAGCACGCACGGGAGGTGGAAGGCGCCGGCCAGGTGGTAGTCGCTCAGCACGTCGTGCGTGGAGCCGAGCCGGGCGACGGCCGAGACCTCGATCAGCACCCCTTCATAGCGGAACTTCCCGATGCGACCGGGTGGGTCCTGGAGCAGGACGATGTCCACGTCGGTCGTCGGGGCCAGCTCCGCGCCCGGGTCGGGCGCCCACAACACGGACCCGGTCAGGAAGGCCCCGCCGAACCCGGGCAGCGCCGCGCCCTCCCGCTGCACCCACTGCCGCGCGACCTGTCTGGCCTGCTCAATCCGCATCCACTTCCTCCCGATCTGGGCTGCGGCGCGCGGTCCTGATCAGGACGAACGCGCCCAGCACGACAAGCCCCGCCAGCCCGCCCCAGATCCAGCCGGGAACGCCCGCCGATGCGGCGGGGCGCTCGCCGGCCGCCCCGGACGGCTCGACCGCCGCCGCGCTGGACGGCCCGCCCGCCGTGGATCCCCCGCCGGTGGGCGAGGGCGAAGCCGATGGAGAAGCTGATCCTTTCACGCTGAAGGGGATTTCGCCCTCAATGGGATGACCGTCGGAGGACACGACCCGCCAGCCGATCACGTACGCGCCCGGCGCGAGCGGCTGGGGGACCCCGGCGAACACCATATGCCCATCCAGCCGCGGCTCGCCGAGAGTGACCTCCTTGCCCGCCGCGTCGTGCAGCACGACGAACGGGAACTTGACGCCCGCGCTGTATTCGAGCTCGATCTCCTCGACCGAGGAGACCTGCGCGTTCTTGGCCGGTGAGCTGCGCTTGAGCGTGTCGTGGGCGAATGCGGGGGAGGCGGGAAAAGTCAGCAGAAGGGCGCAGGCGAGCACCGCCGGCACCGCCTTGCGGATGTTGCGTGGCAGGAATGCCATGATGATCGGTCTCCAGAATGATCTTCCGGACCGCGCCCGTGGCGCCATCCGGAGCACA
The DNA here is from genome assembly GCF_043197025.1 of Nonomuraea marmarensis. Taxonomy (NCBI): domain Bacteria; kingdom Bacillati; phylum Actinomycetota; class Actinomycetes; order Streptosporangiales; family Streptosporangiaceae; genus Nonomuraea; species Nonomuraea marmarensis. Next base: position 133,814 of record NZ_JBICRM010000012.1, on the reverse strand, counting down.
GGCAAGGGCGCGCGCCAGAAACGACGCGCCAAGGGCTTCGGCGGAATGCCGAGCGCTTCAGCGGAAGTGCTCCGGCGCGGCGGGCGGCCCTCGCCTGCTGACCGTCCTGGAGACGGTCTTTCCCGCGGACGCGGGGACGTCGGAGATCACCGGCCGCCACGACGGCAGGGCGACCTCGATGGGGGCGGTGACCAGCAGCCGGACGACCGGCGGCGGTGCGGCGTACAGGCGGATCATGAGCCACAGGGCGCGCTCGCCGCGGTGCAGCCACCACGCCGTGAGCGCCGCCACCGTGAGATGGGCCAGCGCCATGCCCGGCGCCGGATGCGCGTGCGGGGGATCGGCCCCCGCGGCGGGCGCCAGCCGCTCGAAGAGCTGGTGCAGCACCATCTGGGCGGTCACGGTCGCGACCAGCACCGCGACGGGCCCGCGCTCGCGCCCGTCGATCAGGTACGCCAGCCCGAACGCGGCCAGCACCCCGGCCAGGTAGACCTCGAACGGCACCAGCCCGCCCCCGGCCAGCGCGTGCCCGCCCGCCGACACGGCCCCGCAGACCGCCGCGAACACGACGGCCCGCGACGACCGCAACCGGGACGACGCGACCGGCTCGGCTGACGACGAGGACACAGCCGACATCCTTACACAGGGTTCGCGCGGTCCCGGAGGTTCATCACCCGCGTGTGTGGGCAGCAGGCACTGATGGACACCGCCTCGAGCCCTGGCCCGGACCTGGAACGGCTGGTCCGCCAGGAGTTAACGGACGCGGGTTTCACCGTCGAGCCGTCCCTGTCGACGGCCGACGGAGGGCTCGGCGTCTGGCATGATCCCACCCGCGGTGTGGTCGTCACCTGGGGTGCGCCGGCCGCGCGCCGGCCGGTGAGCCGTCTGGTCAGATACGCCACCATCCGCACCGCGGTCCAGCTCGCGCTGCGCACGGTCCTGGCCGACGCCGGTCATCAGATCACCGAGGACCACGACGGGCAGGAGCTGATCGTCACGTCCTGACCTCGCGCAGCGGCCGCCCCACCTCGTGCAGGTGGCGCAGCGCCTGCCCCCATGACGCCAACAGCCCGCATTCGGCGTAGTCGACGCCGAGCGAGCGGCAGTAGTCGCGGACGATGGGCTGCGCCCTGCGCAGGTTCGCGGTGGGCATGCTGGGGAACAGGTGGTGCTCGATCTGGAAGTTCAGGCCGCCGAGCGCGGTGTTGACCAGGCGCCCGCCGCGTACGTTCCGGGAGGTCAGGACCTGGCGGCGGAGGAAGTCCAGCTCGTCTTCCGCGGTCAGGACCGGCATGCCCTTGTGGTTGGGCGCGAACGTGCAGCCCAGGTAGACGCCGTAGCACGCCTGGTGCACGGCCAGGAACAGCAGCGCCTTGCCGGGCGGCAGCACCAGGAACACCGCGCCCAGGTACGCCACGACGTGCCCGGCCAGCAGCAGCCCCTCGACCCTCCGGCTCTTGAGCGACTCCCGGCGCAGCGCGCGGAAGCTGGACACCTTCAGGTTCACCCCTTCGAGGGTGAGCAGGGGGAAGAACAGGAACGCCTGCCGGCGTCCGAGGAACCGCGGCACCCCGCGGGCGGCCTCGGCCTGCTTCTCCGACCAGAGCAGGACGTCGGGCGAGACGTCGGGGTCGTGCTCCTCGTGGTTGGGGTTGGCGTGGTGGCGGCTGTGCTTGTCCATCCACCAGCCGTAGCTGAGCCCGACGGCCAGGTTGCCCGCCAGCAGCCCGGCGATCCGGCTGGTACGCCGGGACCGGGAGATCTGCCCGTGCGCCAGATCGTGCGCCAGCAGCGTGACCTGGGCGAACGCCACGGCCAGCAGCACCGCGACCGGGACCTGCCACCAGGAGTCGCCGACCAGGGCGAACACCGCCCAGCCGCCCGCGAACAGGCCCGCCACCAGGGCGATCCTGACCGCGTAGTAGCCGGGCCGCTTGCCGAGCAGCCCCTCCTGGGCGATGCGGCGCGACAACCTCGCGAAGTCGCTGCCCCTTTCTCCCTGCGCGGGGGCGCGGGAGGTGTCCACCACAGTCACAGTTCTCTCCGATGCTGACGAGTCGTGGGCGATCACTCATCAGCATCGCGAGAGACGTGGCCGGGCGGACCCCCGCTGTCACCCGTCCTGGCGGTAGTGCAGGCCCCACCGTGGGCGCCCCCGCCGCCTGGGGGATCGGGCCGGCCAAGCGCCCGGCGACCTCACCCGGTGGGAATGGCGGGCGGGCGGGGGCACCGGCTCAGGTCGGCTGCAGCATCGGCGGCTCCGCCGGTGCGGCCGCCTCGCCGTAGATGTGCAGGTCGGCGCGGAAGGCGGCCAGGTAGGCGGCCCGGTCGCGGAAGGTGGCGGCCAGGGCGTCCCCATAGTCGATGAGCTCCCTGTGGGCGTGCCTGCGGGGCTCGTAGCGGGCGTAGAGCAGCCGGTCGAGCAGCTCCTCGTCGCCTCCGGCCGCGCAGATGACGTCGGCCAGGATCTCCGCGTCGTACAGCGTGTAACTCATGCCCATGCCCGTCATCGGGTGGCAGGCGAACGCGGCCGAGCCCAGGAGCGCGGCGTTGCCCTTGTGGTAGGCGCCCACCCGCAACGAGGACACCTTGATGCGCTGCCAGGTGGCGGGTTGCAGGGAGTTGAAGGCGTCCGAGCTCTCGGTGACGAACTTCTTCAGCTCGTCGATCAGCGCGGGGATGCCGTCCTGGAAGATCTCCTTGTCGTCCTCCGGGGGCAGGCCGACGAACACCCTGGCCTGGTCCCGGTTGATCGGATAGAGGTAGGCGAGCCAGCCTTCCGAGCTGAAGTAGAGCCGGTTGAGCTGGGCGATGCTGGCGCTCAGCGGCACGGTGGCCACCCGCATCAGCAGCCGCTCGTACGGCATCGTGCGCTGCTCGATGTCGAGCGCCTGGCGGATGGCCGACTTGGTGCCGTCGGCGCCGATCACGACGCCGGCCCGCAGCCGGTCCCCGTTGGACAGCGCCAGCTCCTCGACGCGGCCGTCGCCGATCGTGATGTCCTCGATGGTCGCGTCGAACCGGAACTCCACGCCCTCCATCGCGCAGCTGGTGTAGATGAGCTCGACCAGCTCGCGGTAGGGGCGGATGAGGAAGCCGCCGTCGGGGAAGCGGCACTCCCGGATCGGGTCGCCGTCGTGGTAGTAGCGGATGACGTCGCGTCTGAGGCCATGGCGTTCGACGAGGTCCGCGAGTCCGTGGCGGGCGAGCACCCGGAGCCCGGGTGGCTTGAGGAAGTCGGCGCCCGCGCTGGGGACGGAGGGTCCCTGCTCGACGACGACGACGTGCCGGCCGCGGCGGCCCAGTAATAAGGCCAGGAAGCAGCCGCCGAGACCGGCGCCGACGATGGCTACGTCGCAGGATGTGGTTGCCATGACGAGAGCCCTTCTGACTGGTTGAACTAGTGCGTGTGCCCGCGGGTGCCGGCCAGCGGGCCGGATTCGGCCCTCCGCGGCTGCGGGACACTGTCCATTGGGGGGTTCATGGGGGGTGTGCGGGTCTCGACTGGCAGCAAGGCATCGGCCTCCGCCGCGACGGTGGCGAGGGTCATGCGCAACTCCAGCAGCATCCGGCGCGGCACCTTGATCATGACGTCGCCGGGGTCGGTCCGCAGCCGGGTGATCTTGGTCAGGGCTATCGCGCCGATCAGCACGGAGATGGCCACGCACATGGCGAGCGCGCCGGCCAGCCCGGCCAGGGGTCCCGTCATGAACGGGTGGTCGATGACGACCGACACGACCGCGACGCCCACGGCCCCGCCGACCATGCGCGCCATGGTGGCGGCGCCGACGGCGGAGGCGTACTGGTGGGGGCGGGCGGCCAGGGTGGTGGCCACGGAGGTGCCGGGCGCGAGCGCGCCGACCCCGATCCCGACCACGACGCTGGCGACCAAGCCCCACACGGTGGGCCCGGCCTGGGTCAGCACGAGCACGCAGGCGCCGCCGCAGAGCAGGGAGCCGGCGTAGATCAGGCCGTACGCGCCGACCCGTTTCACCATGCGCCCGGCCAGGAAGCTCGTCACGACGACGGCCACCGACGTGGGGGTCAGCCACATCGCCACTTCCAGCATGGGGTAGCCCAGATGGAGCAGGTACAGCGGCTGCACGGTCAGCAGGCCGTACGACAGCGCGCCGAAGCACCATGTCGCCAGCCAGCCCCAGACGAACCTGGGCCGCCGCCACAGGGCCAGGTCGATCGCGGGCAGGCGGTGGTGCCTGGCCTGCGCGAGCGCCCCGCCCAGCAGGGCGACCGCGGCCAGCGCCAGCCACAACACGTCCATGCCCCAGGCCATCGCCTTGGAGATGGCCAGCACGATGACGGCGATGCCGGCGGCGAGCAGCCACGCGCCGAGCATGTCCGGCAGGCCCCTGGCGCCGGCGCGCTTACCCGGCGGAAGACCGGCGCAGGCGATCAGGAGCGCGACGCCGATGACGACGTCCGGAACGAACAGGGCCCGCCAGTCGACGGTGGCGGCCAGCCAGCCGCCGCCCGCCTGCATGAGCAGGCAGCCCAGGCCGGACGCGGAGCTCCACAGCGCGATCGCGCCGCGGCGCTGCGACTCCGGCAGCTCGCCGAGCAGCAGCCCGAGGCTGGCCGGGATCATCGCCGCGGCACCGGCGCCCTGGACGGCGCGTGCGGCCAGCACGTACGACCAGGAGTCCACGGTGACGGTGGCGATCCCGCCCAGCACGAACACCACGAGCCCGACGGCCAGCACCCGGCGCCGGCCGAACAGGTCGGCCCAGCGGCCGGCGGTGGCCAGCAGCGCCGCGATCGGGATGAACGCCGCGCTGGTCAGCCAGACCAGGTCACCGAGCGGCATGCCGGCGCCCGCCGGCGTGTACCGCAACACTCCGACCGCCAGGGTGGTGGCCGTGGTGTCGGCCATCACCGTCAACATGACACCCGCGCCGACCAGCCGCAGCATGAAGCCGTGACGGCGGTCTACGGTGCTCGTCCCCCGCGCTGGTGACGAACGCACTGTGGTCACCTCCAAGCTATGAGTCGCCTCCGCCGACCGGCGCAACTCCGGCTGTGCGACCGGCGAAGTCGGAATGGTCTTTCAGGCGCCGTAACGGCCGGGTGAGAGCAGGCCGTCCGGGTCGAGCGCTGTCTTGAGCCGGTGCAGCATGCCGAGGCTGGCGGTGCTGGTCTCGGACCAGACGTCGGCGGCGGCATGGTCGATGTCGGAGCGGTAGATGGCGCAACCGTGCCCGCGCAGCAGGCAGTTGCCGTCGTTGCGGAGCTGGTGCGCACGGTAGGGCGCGTCCGGTGCGCCGCGGTCGAAGAAGATCTGGATGACGCCGTTGGCCAGGTGCTTGCTGACCAGGTTCCACTCGACCATGAGCGCGGTGGTGTGCGCGTCCACGGCCGTCTGGAGGGCGGCCAGGATGTGCTCGGTCCTGCGCGCGTGCATGGGCATCAGCGGCAGCAGCGCCAGGAAACCCATCCCGCTCCCGTCGATCTGGTCGCAGGAGGTCACGCCGAGGGCGTTGCGCACGCCCAGGCAGGTGGGGATGCCCTGCGACATGAGCGCCCGGGGATAGAGCGGGTCGTCCGGGCCGACCTCGGCGGCGTCCACGACACGCAGCGCCTCCGCGCCCTCGACCTCGATGAGCGCCTTGCGCAGCAGCTCCTCGGCCAGCTCGACCGTGGCGTCGCTGCCCATGAGCGGCCCGAGGATGGTGAACAGGCTGGGATCGACCCCTGCGGGCAACATCCAGTCGCCGTGACTCGGCGTGAGCGACAACTCGCGCACGCGCAGCAGCCCGTCGGCCGGGTTGCCGCGGCGCAGGAAGGCGGTGACCGCGCCGAGCGCGACGCTGGCCTGGTCCCGCTGGATCCGGCCGTGCACGAGCCCGATGGTCTGCGGGCGCGGCACCAGCGCGACGGCCATGGCGGTGACGATGCCCAGGTTGTGCTGGACGAACGCGGGCGTCAGGTCGGGTCCGGCGACCCGCCCGTGGTAACGCCCGGCCGGGTCCAGCCCGCCGGTGGTGACCACGCTGCCGTCGGCCAGTACGGCCTCGATCCCGGCCACGTCGTGCACCCGGGAGCGTACGCAGCCGTCGCCGCGGTCGAGCGCGTTGCCCACGACGGAGGTGTCGGCGCAGGAGGCGGTGACGTTGAGCATCCACGGAGTGTCGCGCAGCACCTCGGCGAGCTGCGCCTGGGTCACTCCCGGCTCGATGACGGCGTAGCCCGACTCGAGGTCGAGGCTGCGGATCCGGTCCATGCCGCTGAGGTCGACGACCACGTTGTCGTCGGTGACGGGCACGGCCGAGCCCATTCCCCAGTTCCGGCCGGTGCTGATCGGGTACAGGCGGGTCTTGGTGACCATGGCCCGCCGTACGAGTGCGCGTACCTCGTCCAAGGTGCGCGGCGCGTCGGTGCCCGCTATGGAGCGTGGCTGGTGGCCCCCGACATCACGCGACTTCAGCTCCAGTCGCGATAGTCCCTGCATGACTCTCCTCTAAAGGGTGAGATATCGCTCTTCCGGCTCCCGTCCGGGGGCCGTTGGGGGCACACTTCAGGCGGTGTGCTGGAGCAGGTCGTCGATGGAGCCGATGGCCTGGTTGGACATCTCCCTGATGCCGAGCAGCCGCTGCTCGACGTACACGTCGGGCTCGCCGGGCGGGACGGCGTCGGGGAGGTCGAGCGTGCCGCGCGGCGCCGCCTGCACGGGGACCTCGTGCAGGCCGTACGGGTGCCGGCGGGCTCTGGCGGTGTCGGTGTCTCGGGGCTCGTGCCTGGATCGGGCGGGCAGGTGCGGGGGGGTTCGCATGACGGGAGCTCTCCTACCGGATTCGAATGGGGTCTTTTTCCGGACGACCGCTCGCCGTTGAGCGGCTCGAGGTCAGCGCGCGTCCTCCTCGTGGCCGCGGTGTTCGGCCCGTGGAGCGACTGCCGCGGGGGTGGCCCGCGGCGTGCCGTGGTTGATGACGCTCGCGGCGATGCGGCGTTCGGCCAGCCCCATGTGGGGGCGGCCGCCGCCGGCGGCGGGGCTCGGCCGTGCGGTGGCCGAGCCACGGATCATGGAGCTGGCGTGCACCCATCGGCGGGTCTCGGCCAGCACGTCTCGTTGTGCCCGGCGCAGGTCGGAGTGCCGCGCGTAGTGCTCGCAGACGGCCCGCGCCAGCACCCGTGCCATGACGAGGTGCTCTTCGCAGGCTCCCGCGACCTTCGCTTCCAGGCCGGTGACCTGGGCCAGGAGCAGTTGCAGGTGGGGCAGGCCGGAGCTGCGGTCGTATCCGTCGAGCTCGGCCAGCCGCTCCGGCCAGCGCAGCCGCTGCTCGATCGAGTCGCAGACGGCCGTCGCGACCTGCGCGGGCGGCTGGTCGTCGGGGCTCCGCCCGTCGAGCTGCACGGCCCGCTGGGCGGTGTGCTCGAAGTCGGACAGCCTGCGCAGCCCGCTCTGCAGCAGGCGTACGCGGTTGTGCAGGCAGGCGGCGCTCCAGCCGAGGACCAGCAGGCGGTCGGTGTCGGCCTCGCAGTGCCAGCCGACCAGTGCCACCTCGCGGGCCATGCGGTGATGGAGCACCCAGGACTCCTGCGGGCCGACCGGCCCCGGGTCGTCGATCCACACCTGCAGGCCGCCCGGGGGCAGCTCGCCGACGCCGACGACCATGCCGTCGGGCGCGACCCTGGTGCAGATCCGCTGGACCACTCGCTGCTGCGCGGCTGTCTCCGGCGCCATGGGCACCGGGCCTGGCAGCACTCGCTCTGGGGCCACCTTCGCCCTCGGCTCGATGCTCATCTGAAGCCACCTCCTGACCCGTGGGTCGGGCTGATCTCCGTAAATTGTCACTTAATAGTGCCGTGTCGATCGTCGTCAGAGAGCGGTTTCCTGTCAACTGTCACTTTACGAATACAGTATGGATCCCTTGCCGCCCGGGCGGGGGCCGTACGTGAACGGGTGACTTCCCGCAGGTGAAGTCGGTGTTACGCGGGGTGGATGATCTCGGGCCGGTACGGTCCGGCGACCGCGTAAATCGGGCTCCGGAACCCGTGCAGCGGTGATCTAAGCCGTGGTCGCGGCCCTGCGGGCGTCGTCCGCGTCCGCCGGGCTCGGCGCAGGCTGGGGGCGGTCACTGCCTGCGACCAGGGCACTCCCGGCTGTCCGCACGGGGCGTGCCTTACCCGATCGATACTGATTGCTCACTAGACCGGATTCGTTCCAATCGGCCGCCCGCCACCGGCAGGGGGCATCCAGCACGAGAGTCACAGCGGCAAACGGCTGCGGGGGTGCCCGACGTTGTCTGGCGCCCCCGCGGGACAACCTCATGCGGCTGGGGGATCAGGCCCGGGAGCTCACCGCTCCGGCGGCTTGTCCTTGCCGCGCCGGCCGAACCTCTCGGCCTCGCCCCTGGTCACCCCCTCCTCGTCGATCTCGAACCGCTCCTTCCTGACCTCGCCCTCCACGGTCTCCTCGTGCCGCACATCCTGCTTGTGGATGTGGATGCGCTCGACGGGCTTGGTCTCCTTGCCGACGACCGGGCGCTGCTCGTGCAGGATCATCTCCCGGTCCTCCTCGTGGATCTCCTGCGCTCCGACCGCCTCTCCGTCGTTGATGGCCTCGCGCTCGATCACGACCTCCTCGTGCGAGAGCGGGACCGTCTCGCGGACCGTCTCGGTCTCGACGTACTTGTGCAGGTGCACGCGGCCCGTCTCCCTGCTTTCCGTGCCGATCCGGAGCCGCTCTTCCGACCTGGTGATGTCGATGTCACGGTCCTCGGTGACGTCGCCGCGCGTCTCGCCGGCCAGGCGGCCGGTCTGCCGCTCGATCCGCTCTCCTGTGATCGGTCCCCGCGTACGCGGTTCGCCGGTACGTTGCTGCGGGACGGCCGACGGCTGCATGCCGTAGTAGCGGTAGAGGTCGGCCTCCTCCTGCAGGGACAGGCGGCCGTCCACGTCGATGTTCGGCGCGCCCTTGATCATCTCCCTGTCGAAGGGGACCCGGATCTCCTCGCCCGAGCGGCGGGCGTTGGCCAGAGGCACGAAGGTCTGCTTCATTCCGAAGAACCCCGTGCGTACGGTCACCCACTCCGGCTCGCCCGTATGATCGTTGAGGTAGACCTGACCCACCTTGCCGATCGACTGACCGTCCGACCCCACCACATGGCAGTCGAGCAGGTTACGGATCTCTGTTTGCATAGCCACGACGATCCCCCCGATGTGTTCGTCCTGGTTCAAAAGGGACAAATACCCCATATTGCTACAAGGCCACACTCGGCCAGGCCAGTTTTTCGCCACGTTCGGTGACCATCGGATGAGCTTCTGTCGCTCACAGTGACGGCCGTCCCCGTGTTCCGCCGCCCCGTGGGACACTGCTCGTGACGCAGGCCGTGCGACGGCGCGGCCCATACGGAAGCAAAGACATGCCGACCTCCCCTTCGATCCGGCTGGTTCTCGTGGAGGACCACGCCATGGTCGCGGAGGCCATCGGGCTGGCGCTCGGCCGGGCGCCCGGCATCGACGTCGTGGCGCAGGCCGGCACCATCGTCGCCGCCGTGGCCGAGACCGGCAGGTGCCGGCCCGACGTCGTGGTGCTCGATCGGCGCCTGCCCGACGGCGACGGCATCTCCGCCATCGGCCGGCTCGCCGCGGTCGCGCCCGAGGCCCGCGTGCTGGTGCTGACCGGTGAGGCGACAGCGTCCGTGGCGGCCAGAGTGGTGGCGGCGGGTGGCGCGGGGCTGGTGCTGAAGTCGTCGCGGCTGAGTGAGCTGGAGTCCGCGGTGCGGGAGGTGGCGGCCGGTGGCGTCGTGTTCGCGCCGGGACTGCTGCCGGGCGTGCTCGATCGGCTGACCGGGAGAGCAGGGCATCTCGGCTCTGCCCTGACCGCGCGGGAGCGGGAGACGTTGCTGCTCCTGGCCGAGGGCGCAGGCACGTACGAGATCGGCGAGCGCCTCGGCGTGGCCCGCAACACCGCGCGCAACCATGTGCAGCACGTGCTGGAGAAGCTGGGCGCGCGGTCCAAGCTGGAGGCGGTGGCGCTGGCCCGCAGGGAAGGGCTGCTGGACTGAGGCGACCCCGGTGAAAGCCATCGGATTGACGCAATCGCATCAGGCCGCCTGGCGCGTTTGCGTCTCGTGACCGGCCGCCGGCCTCCCCGAGAGTAGATGGGTGGGCAGTGAGGAGGCGGAGCCGTACCAGGTGGACACCCGGCTGCCGGAGGAGATGGGCAGCATCACCCTGTCGCGGCAGATCGTCCGGCGTGCCCTGGCCGAGTGCGGCTACCAGGGCCACCACGAGGACGTGCTGCTGGTGGTGTCGGAGCTGGTGACGAACGCGCTCGTGCACGGCGTCGGCCGGCCCGCGCTGCGCGTGCGCGGCAGCGCCTCCCGCGTGCGGGTCGAGGTGGGCGACGCCGGCGCGGAGCTGCCCGAGCCGCGCGACCCGGGCCCGGCCAACGGCTGGGGCCTGCACGTCGTCAGGCTGCTGTCCACCGGCTGGGGCATCGCCGCGGGCGAGGACGGGCGCGAGGGCGGTGAGCACGGGAAGGTGGTGTGGTGCGAGCTGGCGGCCCGCCTGACACCGCTCCAGGTCCGCCCTTCCGAAGCGTGAGCAGGTTTCATTCCCGCACCCGGCCGTGTAAGGCTGCGGTATGCCCGAGCATGACCGCCCACCTGAGGATATGCGGCTGCTCGTGCAGAGCATCCGGGATTACGCAATCTTCATGCTCGACCCGCGGGGCGGGATCGTCAGCTGGAACGCGGGTGCGCACCGTATCAAGGGCTATTCCGCCGAAGAGATCATCGGCACCCACTTCTCCGTGTTCTACCCGCCCGAGGACGTGGCGGCCGGCAAACCGGCCAAGGTGCTGGAGGCCGCCGCCGCCGACGGGCGGTGGGAGGACGAGGGCTGGCGGGTACGCAAGGGCGGCACCCGATTCTGGGCCGGCGTGGTCATCACCGCCCTGTACGACGAGCACGGCGGCCTGCGCGGATTCGGCGAGGTGACGCGTGACCTGACCGAGCGGCGCAGCCTGGCCAGGGCGCTGGACGAGCGTGGCCTGCTGCTCGCCCGCCTGGTCCAGGCCCAGGAGCGGGAACGCCGCCGCATCGCCTCCGACGTGCACGACGACACCATCCAGTCCATGGTCGCCGTCGGGATGCGGCTTCGGTTGCTGGGCGAGAGCCTCCCCGAGGAGCACGCCGCCGCCGTGCGCGCGCTCGAAGCCGCCGTCGAAGGCGCCGTCGGACGCTTGCGCGACCTCGCCTTCCGGCTACGCCCGCCCGGCGACGGTCTGGTGGAGAGCCTGACCGCCTACCTGGAGCAGACGCTGGCGGGCACGGCGTTCGAGCTGGTGCACGACCTGGACGGCGAGCCGCCCGCCGAGACCGCGATCACCGTCTTCCGCATCTGCCAGGAGGCCGTGACGAACGTGCTCAAACACGCCCGCGCGGGCGCCGTCACGGTGGAGCTGGCCTCGCTTGACCGGGGCGTGCACGTCCGCGTACGCGACGACGGCATCGGCCTGCCCTCCCAGGCGGATCGGCCCGGGCATTTCGGGCTGACCGAGATGCGGGAGCGCGCCGAGGCGGCGGGCGGCTGGTGGGCCGTCCGCGGCACGCCGGGCACGGGCACGACGGTGGAGTTCTGGGTGCCCGCGGTGCCCCGCGGCGGGCACTCATGAGCTGATCAGCGCGAGGGCCTGCCGGGCGATCTCCCATTCCTCGTCCGTGGGGATGACCAGCACGGCCACCTCGCAGCCCGGCGGCGACACCGCCCGCTCGTCCGCCGAGACGGCCGTGTTGAGCGCCGGGTCCACGGTGATGCCCAGCCGGTCGAGCCCCGCCAGCGAGGCGGCGCGGGTGGCGGCGTCGTGCTCGCCCACCCCGCCGGTGAACACGACCGCGTCCAGCCGGCCGAGCAGCGCGTAGTAGGCGCCGACGTACTTGCGGATGCGCCGGGTGTAGATGTCCAGGGCCAGCAGGGCCTCGGCGTCGTCGCGGGCGCGTACCTCCCGCATGTCGCCCGTACCCGTCAGCGCGAGCAGGCCGCCCTGGCGGTCGAGCGCGTACTCGACCTGCTCGGCGTCCAGCCCGTCCACCCGCGCCAGATAGCCGCCCAGCGCGGGATCGACGTCGCCCGAACGGGTGCCCATGACCAGCCCCTCCAGCGGCGTCAGGCCCATGGAGGTGTCGACGCTGCGCCCGCCCGAGAGCGCGGTCGCGCTGGCTCCGTTGCCCAGGTGCAGCACGACGAGGTTCAGCCCGGCCAGGTCGCGGCCGAGGAAGGCGGCGGCGCGGCGGGAGACGTAGGCGCAGGAGGTGCCGTGGAAGCCGAAGCGCCGCACGCCGAGCCGCTCGCGCCAGTCGCGGGGCACCGCGTACGTGTACGCCTCCGGCGGCAACGTGAGCTGGAACGCCGTGTCGAAAACGGCCACCTGCGGCACCCCGGGAAAGGCCCGGCGCGCGACCCGGATCCCGATGAGGTTGACCGGATTGTGCAGCGGAGCCAGCGGCGCCAGCTCCTCGATGGCCCCGATCACGCCGTCGTCCACGAGCACCGCCTCGGCGAACCTGGTCCCGCCGTGCACGACCCGGTGCCCGACCGCGACCGGGTTCAGCTCCGGCCCTGCCGCCTCGAACGCCGCCAGGACCGCGGCCAGCCCCTCGCGATGCCCGGGAAAGCGCGCCTCCCGCTCGTACCGGCGCCCCGCGTGGTGCGTGAGCCGCCCCCGCTCCTCGCCGATGCGCTCGACCAGGCCCCTGGCCGGGCGTTCCCGGGTGCGGACGTCCACGAGCTCGTACTTGATGGACGACGAGCCCGTGTTCAGTACGAGGATGCGACCGGCCATGTCCACGACCTGATCGACGCCGGGTCCTCGCCGTGCTCTCTCGTGTAGGCGCGGGCCTGCAACCGCTCGTCGCTCATGCGCTGGCGCAGATGCGCCTGGTTGGCGCCGAGGCCGGGCACCCGGTCGATGACGTCCATGACCAGGTGGTAGCGGTCGATGTCGTTGAGCATGGCCATGTCGAACGGCGTCGTCGTGGTGCCCTCCTCCTTGTAACCGCGCACGTGGATGTTGTCGTGGCCGTGGCGGCGATAGGTCAGCTCGTGGATGAGCGACGGGTAGCCGTGGAAGTCGAAGATGACCGGCTTGTCCGTGGTGAACAGCGTGTCGAACTCGGCGTCGGACATGCCGTGCGGGTGCTCCGACGGCGGCTGCAGCCGCATCAGGTCGACCACGTTGACGACCCGCACCTTCAGCGCGGGCAGGTGCTCGCGCAGCAGCGCCGCGGCGGCCAGCGTCTCCATCGTGGGCACGTCGCCCGCGCAGGCCAGCACCACGTCCGGCTCATGCCCCTGGTCGTTGGACGCCCACGGCAGGATGCCCAGGCCGCGCGTGTTGTGCGCGACGGCCTCCTCCATCGTGAACAGGTCCAGCACCGGCTGCTTGCCCGCGACGATCACGTTGACGTAGTCGCGGGAACGCAGGCAGTGGTCGGCGACCGACAGCAGCGTGTTGGCGTCCGGCGGCAGGTAGACGCGCACCACGGACGCCTTCTTGTTGACCACCACGTCGATGAAGCCGGGGTCCTGGTGGCTGAACCCGTTGTGATCCTGCCGCCACACGTGCGACGACAGCAGGTACGTCAGCGACGCCACCGGCCGCCGCCACGGGATCTTCTGCGACGACTCCAGCCACTTGGCATGCTGGTTGAACATGGCGTCCACGATGTGGATGAACGCCTCGTAGCAGTTGAACAACCCGTGCCTGCCGGTCAGCAGATACCCCTCCAGCCAGCCCTGGCACAGATGCTCGCTCAGCACCTCCATCACCCGCCCGCCCGGGGCCAGGTGCTCGTCGGTCGGCAGCACCTCGGCGTCCCACGCCCGGTCGGTGACCTCGAACACCTCCGACAGCCGGTTCGACGCGGTCTCGTCCGGACCCATCAGCCGGAACGTCCGCGGATTGCTCGCGATCACATCACGCAGGAACCCGCCGAGCACCCGGGTGGGCTCGCTGAACTGCGTGGCGGGCGACTTGACCTCCACCGCGAGCCGGCGGAAGTCCGGCAGCCGCAACGGCTCCAGCAGCTCGCCGCCGTTGGCGTGCGGGTTGGCGCTCATCCTGCGCGGCCCGCGCGGCACCGTGCCGAGGATCCCCTGGACGGGCCGCCCCGCGCGGTCGAACAGCTCCTCGGGCCGGTACGAGCGCATCCACTCCTCCAGCATGGCCAGGTGCCCGGCGTCCTCGCGCACCCTGGCCAGCGGCACCTGGTGCGCCCGCCACGTGCCCTCGACCGGCTTGCCGTCCACCTCGCGCGGGCCGGTCCAGCCCTTCGGCGTGCGCAGGATGATCATCGGCAGCCGGTCGGCCCGGCCCTGCTTGTAGCAGGCGATCTGGTCGAAGACCACATCCAGCGTCCGCGCCATCTGCTCGTGCTCGGGGCCGACGATGTGCGGGCGGTAGCCGTACCCTTCGATGAGCTTGTGCAGCTCGTCCATGGGAATGCGGGCGAGCACGGCCGGGTTGGCGATCTTGTAGCCGTTCAGGTGGAGGATGGGCAGCACGATGCCGTCCCGCTGCCGGTCCATGAACTTGTTGGAATGCCAGCTCGCGGCCAGCGGCCCCGTCTCGGCCTCGCCGTCGCCCACGATGCACGCCACGACCAGGCCGGGGTTGTCGAACGCGGCTCCGAAGGCGTGCGCGAGCGAGTAGCCCAGCTCGCCGCCCTCGTGGATCGAGCCGGGCGTCTCCGGCGCGACGTGGCTCGGGATCCCGCCGGGGAAGGAGAACTGGCGGAACAACCGCCGCATGCCCTCCGCGTCCTGCGAGACGTCCGGATACCGCTCCGAGTAGGTCCCCTCCAGCCAGGCGTGCGCCACGGCGGCGGGACCGCCGTGACCGGGACCGCAGATGTAGATCATGTCCTGGTCCCGCTCCGAGATCACCCGGTTGAGGTGGGCGAAACAGAAGTTCAGGCCGGGCGTGGTGCCCCAATGGCCGAGCAGGCGCGGCTTGATGTGCTCCGGCCGTAGCGGTTCGGTCAGCAGCGGGTTGTCCAGCAGGTAGATCTGCCCGACGGACAGATAGTTCGCCGCCCGCCAGTACGCGTCGATATGCTCCATGCCCTGCTGCTTCCTCCACAGAACGTGCTGAATCCCCCGAATGCCGGATAAGGTGCCGGACATGGCTTTGAGGAGTTCGCGCTGGTATTCGGGAAACGACCGCAACTCCTACATCCATCGGGTATGGATGCGGCGCGGCCTGCCGCGCGAGGCGTTCGAGGGCGGCAAGCCGCACATCGCGATCGCCAACACCGCCTCCGACCTCACCCCCTGCAACTCCCACCTGAACGAGGTGGCCCAGAGCGTCATGGACGGCGTGTGGGAGGCTGGCGGCGTGCCGCTCAACCTGCCCGTCGTCTCGCTGGGTGAGACGAACGTGCGCCCGACCGCGATGCTCTGGCGCAACCTGGCCGCCATGGCCACCGAGGAGATGCTGCGCGCCAACCCCATCGACGGCGTGGTGCTGCTCGGCGGTTGCGACAAGACGATCCCGTCGCTGCTGATGGCCGCCGCGTCCGTGGACCTGCCCGCCGTCGTGGTGCCCGGCGGTCCCATGCTGACCGGCCACTTCCGCGGTGCTCCGCTCGGCTGCGGCACCGACGTGTGGCGGCTCAGCGAGGAGGTACGCGCGGGCACCCTCTCCCGCGAGGCGTTCCTGGAGTCCGAGTCGTCCATGATCCGCAGCCGCGGCCACTGCAACACGATGGGCACCGCCTCCACCATGGCCTGCATGGCCGAGGCGCTCGGCATGACGCTGCCCGGCACCGCCGGCACCCCCGCCCCCGACAGCCGCCTGCTCGAACGCTCCCACGAGACCGGCCGCCTCGCCGTGGACCTGGTCAACCAGGGCCGCCGGCCGAGCCAGGTCATGACCAGGGGCTCGTTCCTCAACGCCATCGTCACCCTGGCCGCCGTCGGCGGCTCCACCAACGCCGTCGTGCACCTGCTGGCCATCGCCGGACGGCTCGGCGTCGACCTGAGCCTGGACGACTTCGACCGCACCGGCGCGGGCGTGCCGCTGCTGGTCGACCTCCAGCCGGCCGGAAAGCACCTCATGGACGACCTGTTCCGGGCGGGCGGCCTGGCGGCCGTGCTGAAGGAGGTCGAGGACCTGCTCGACCCCGAGGCGATCACCGTCACCGGGCGGCCGCTGGTCGAGCACCTGGCCGGGGCCGAGATCTGGGACGAGAGCGTCATCCGGCGCCGCTCGGACCCGCTGCAGCCGGACGCGGGCATCGCCGTCCTGCGCGGCAACCTCGCGCCAGGCGGCGCCGTGATCAAACCCGCCGCGGCCTCGCCCGAGCTGCTGCGGCACCGCGGCCGGGCCGTCGTCTTCGACAGCGTCGAGGACGTCTACGCCCGGCTCGACTCGCCGGACCTGGACGTGGACGAGACGTCGGTGCTGGTGCTGCGCGGCTGCGGGCCCAAGGGGTATCCGGGCATGCCGGAGGTCGGCAACCTGCCGCTGCCGGCGAAGCTGCTGGCCAAGGGCGTACGCGACATGGTACGCATCAGCGACGCCCGCATGAGCGGCACCGCGTACGGGACGGTCGTCCTGCACACCGCGCCCGAGGCGGCGGCCGGCGGTCCGCTGGCGAGGGTGCGCACCGGCGACCCCATCGTGCTCGACGTGGCCGCGAGAAGGCTCGACGTGGACGTCCCCGACGCCGAGCTGGCCGCCAGGGAGCCGGTCATGACCGGGCACGCCCGGCCCGCCCGCGGCTGGGAACGCCTCTACGTCGAGCACGTCACCCAGGCCGACCGCGGCGCCGACCTCGACTTCCTCACCGGCTCCAGCGGCGACCACGTGGGCCGCGAATCGCACTAGGCAAAGAGTCTCCTGCGCCATGCGCGGAATCAACATCGGTGGGTACGGGGTTACGGAACGATGGTGATCGGTTTGGCGACGCGAGGAGGAAGAGCGTGAACGGCGACATCAGCCAGAGCCAGGAGTGGGCCGCCCTGGACAAGCACCACGAGGAGCTGAAGGGCAGGCGGCTGCGCGAGCTGTTCGCGGCGGATCGGGGCCGGGCCGAGCGCATGACCGTGACCGCCGGCGACCTCTACCTCGACTACGCCAAGCACCGCGCCACGCAGGAGACGATCGACCTGCTGGTGGGCCTGGCCGAGCGCGCGGGGCTGCGCGACAGGATCGCCGCCATGTTCGGCGGCGAGCACATCAACGTCAGCGAGGACCGCGCCGTCCTGCACGTGGCGTTGCGCCTGCCCGCGGACGCCAAGCTGGTGGTGGACGGGCAGGACGTCGTGGCCGACGTGCACGCCGTGCTGGCCAAGATGGGCGCGTTCGCCGACCGGGTCAGGTCGCAGGAGTGGCGGGGCGCCACCGGCAGGCCGATCGAGACCGTCGTCAACATCGGCATCGGCGGCTCCGACCTCGGCCCGGCGATGGCCTACGAGGCGCTGCGCGACTACGCCGACGCGGGCATCACGGCCAGGTTCGTCTCCAACATCGACCCCGCCGACATCACCGGCAACCTCGCCGGGCTCGACCCCGCGACCACGCTGTTCGTGGTCAGCTCCAAGACCTTCACCACGCTCGAGACGCTGACCAACGCCCGGGTCGCGCGCCGCTGGCTGGTCGACGCGCTGGGCGCGGACGCGGTGTCCAAGCACTTCGTGGCCGTCTCCACCAACGCGGCGAAGGTCGCCGAGTTCGGCATCGACACCGCCAACATGTTCGGCTTCTGGGACTGGGTCGGCGGCCGCTACTCCTACGACGCCGCCATCGGGCTCTCCTTGATGATCGCCATCGGGCCCGAGCGGTTCCGCGAGATGCTGGCCGGCTTCCACACCATGGACCAGCACTTCCGCACCGCCCCGTTCGAGGCCAACATGCCGGTCCTGATGGGCCTGCTCGGGGTCTGGTACAACGACTTCTTCGGCGCCGAGACCCGCGCCGTGCTGCCCTACAGCCAGCGGCTGCACCGCTTCCCCGCCTACCTGCAGCAGCTCACGATGGAGTCCAACGGCAAGTCCGTACGCGCCGACGGCACGCCCGTCACCGTCAGCACCGGCGAGATCTTCTGGGGCGAGCCGGGCACCAACGGCCAGCACGCCTTCTACCAGCTCCTCCACCAGGGCACCCGGCTGGTGCCCGCCGACTTCATCGGCTTCGCCGAGCCCTTCGACGACCGCGAGGGCATGCACGACCAGCTCACCGCCAACCTGCTGGCCCAGACGTCGGCGTTGGCGTTCGGCAAGACGGCCGAGGAGATCGCGGCCGAGGGCACGCCGCCCGGGGTCGTCCCGCACAAGGTGATGCCCGGCAACCGCCCCACCTCCACGATCCTCGCGCCCAAGCTGACCCCGTCCACGCTCGGCCAGCTCGTCGCGCTCTATGAGCACATCGTGTTCGTCGAGGGCACGATCTGGGGCGTCGACTCCTTCGACCAGTGGGGCGTCGAGCTGGGCAAGAAGATGGCGCTCGACGTGGCGCCCGCGCTCACCTCCGCGGATCCGCCGACCACGTTCCCCGACGCGTCCACCGGGCGGCTGGTGCGCAAATACCGCGAGCTGCGCGGAAGGCGGGTCTGACATGGGGCACGGCTCGGGTCACACGCCCCGCGCGGGCGCGCTCGTCCTGTTCGGCGTGACCGGGGACCTCGCGCGCAAGATGGTCCTGCCCGCCCTCTACCACCTCACCGCCGCCGGCAAGCTCGACCTGCCGATCATCGGCGTGGCCAAGACCGACCTGGACCTCGAAGG
The DNA here is from genome assembly GCF_043197025.1 of Nonomuraea marmarensis. NCBI lineage: Bacteria > Bacillati > Actinomycetota > Actinomycetes > Streptosporangiales > Streptosporangiaceae > Nonomuraea > Nonomuraea marmarensis. The sequence goes on along the minus strand of NZ_JBICRM010000012.1, from coordinate 115,067 downwards.
GCTGCGTGAGCACGCCCGCAAGGCCGTCGGCGGGGTCGACGACGCGGCGTTCGGGAAGCTGGCCGGCAACCTGCGGCTGGTCGCGGGCGACTACCGCGACCCCGGGACGTTCGCCAGGCTGCGCGAGGAGGTGGCGGGCAAGGGCTTCCTCGTCCACTACCTCGCGGTGCCGCCGTCGCTGTTCTCGGTGGTCGCCGAGGGGCTGGCCGGAGCCGGGCTCAACCGCGAGGCCAGGCTCGTCGTGGAGAAGCCGTTCGGGGAGGACCTCGACTCGGCCCGCCAGCTCAACGACGAGCTGCTCAGGCACTTCGACGAGGACCACCTGCGGCGGGTCGACCACTTCCTGGGCAAGGAGCCGGTCGAGGACCTCATGGTGTTCAGGTTCGCCAACACCCTGCTCGAGCCCATCTGGAACCGCAACCACATCCGCAGCGTCCAGATCACCATGGCCGAGGACTTCGACGTGCGCGACCGCGGCGCCTTCTACGACGCCAACGGCACCATCCGCGACGTCGTGCAGAACCACCTGCTCCAGCTGCTGGCCATCCTCGCCATGGACCCGCCGCCGTCCACCGACGCCCGCGCCCAGCTCGACGAGAAGTGGCGGGTGCTGCGCGCCGTCCAGGCCATCGAGCCGTCCGACGTCGTGCGCGGCCAATACACCGGCTACCTCGACACCGACGGCGTGCGCCCCGACTCCACGACCGAGACGTTCGTCGCGCTGCGCGCCCACATCGACAGCTGGCGGTGGGCCGGGGTGCCGTGGTGCATCCGCTCCGGCAAGGCGCTGCCGACCACCGACCTGGAGGTCGTCGCCGAGCTGCGCAGGCCGCCGGTGACGATGTTCCGCGGCGGCGACGCGCCACCCGGCCCCAACCTCATCAGGTTCAGGCTCCAGCCGGACGCCGGGGTGACGTTCGACCTGCTGGCCAAGGAGCCGGGCAAGCAGCACACCAGGCCGGTGCCGGTCAGCGTCGACTTCACCAAGGTGCTCGGGCCGATGGAGGCCGCCTACGAGCGCATCCTGGCCGACGCCATCAGTGGTGATCCGCGCAGGTTCGCCAGGTTCGACCTGGTGGAGGAGTCGTGGCGGATCGTGCACCGGGTGCTCGACCTGCCGGAGCGGCCGTTGCCGTACGAGAAGGGGTCCTGGGGGCCCGAGCCGGCCGCGAAGATCCCGCCCGGCGGGTGGCACGAGATCTCGACCACTTTCGACTGAGGTGGCCAGGCGGGCGATCCGGGGTGACGATGGGGGGATGGACATCATGGAGCTGATGGAGCAGGCGAAGGACGCCGCGACCGTCAAGCGGGTCTTCGGCGAGCCGATCCAACAGGGCGACGTCATCGTCATCCCCGTCGCCAGGGTCGCCCACGGGGGCGGCGGCGGTCAGGGCCAGGGCACGGGGGAGAAGGGCGAGGAGAGCGGCGGCAGCGGCGGCGGGTTCGGGTTCAGCGCCACTCCGGCGGGCGTGTTCGTGCTCAAGGACGGCGACGCGCAGTGGCGGCCGGCCATCGACGTCAACCGCATCGTGTTCGGCGGCCAGCTCGTGGCCGTCGTGCTGCTGCTGACCGTGCGAGCCATCTTGAAGCGGCACCGCCGCAAGCGCTGAGAGCCGGAGCGCGCCGCCCTGCGCACGGCCTACGAGATGGCGACGCCGAGCAGATGCCCCAGGCCGAACGTGACGGCCGCGGCCGCGACCCCCAGCGCGAGCTGGCGCACCCCGCCCAGCCACCACGGCCGCGCCGTCATCCGCGCCACCGCCGCCCCGAACCCGAACAACGCCACCACGCTCAGCACCAGGGCCACCACCAGCCCCGACGCGCCGAACAGGAACGGCGCCAGCGGCACCAGCGCCCCGGTGGCGAACGCGCAGAACGACGACGCGGCGGCCACGTAGGGCGAGGGCAGATCATCGGGATCCACCCCGAGCTCCTCACGCACGTGCACCCGCAACGCCTGCTCGGGATTGACCGACAACCCGGCGGCGACGCGGCGCGCCAGCTCGGCGTCCAGGCCGCGCGCCCGGAAGAGCGCGGCCAGCTCCGCCTGCTCACCCTCGGGATCGCGGGCCAGCTCGCGCCGCTCCACGGCGATCTCCGCCCGCATCAGCTCGGTCTGGGACTTCACCGACGTGTACTCGCCGGCCGCCATGGAACACGCCCCCGCGATCAGCCCCGCGAACCCGGCGAGCACCGCACCCCGCCCGGCTCCCGCCGCACCGACGACCCCGGCGATCAACGCGAAATTGGACACCAGCCCATCCATCGCCCCGAACACCGCGGGCCGCAACCAGCCACCGGTCACGTCCCGGTGGCTGTGGTGCTTCTCAGGACGGTACGGTCTGGCGAGCCCGACGGTCATGAAGTCCTCCATTTCCTGACACCTGCGTCAGGAAATGTAGGCATATCACCCCAAGATCCGCAACGAAGGCCAGGCTTCCCTGACGTGCGCCGTTTCCAAGAATCGACCCTCCATGGGTCATGAACCAGTAAGGTCATCACGTCACTCGGTGTGATCGCGTGAACGCGTATGGCCGTGCATGGGTGCGGCATGCGGAACTCGGCTTATGGAAGGTGGCGAGGACATGAGTGCTCTGCCGATCGAGGGCTGGCTGGTGGCGCATCCGCCGCCCAGGCGAATCGTCCTGTTCCCGTCCGGTCGTGTCACCGGTTACACCGTCGATGACTGGCTCAAGCTGCCCGAGACCGGGGAGCGTATCGAGTTGATCGACGGGAGTTTCCAGGTGAGTCCTGTGCTTACGGGACTGCACGCACTGTGCGCCGCCGGCTTGCGCGCGGTCCTCACCGCAGTGGCCAGGGCGGAGAAGTCGGATCTCGTGGTAGTGGAGACGGTAAACGTGACGGTCGGGGAAGACGGCCTCATTCCGGACATCGCAGTCGTGCCCCGTGACTTGGTCATGGCGCGCACGGTCGCATTTCCGGCCTCAGAGGTCGCGCTGGTCGCCGAGGTCGTCAGCCCCGGCCTCGGTAACTGTCGGCGAGACTACGAGATCAAGCCACCCAAATACGCCGCGGCCGGCATCGAGGTGTTCATCAGGGTCGAGATCGAAGGAGCCGACATCCCGCGTGTCGAGGTGCTCAAGTTGGGCCGAGACGGCTACGAGACGATCAGCCAGGCCAAGGCAGGCAAGCTGCTGACGCTGACCGACCCCTTCCACGTATCATTCGACCCCGCCGAGCTGCTCGAAGCGTAGTCACGCCTGCCGCGGCGCCCGCCGCAGGGCGCCGCGAAGGGCCGGTCAGGCGTGGATCGGGGTGGGCATGACAGGCGCGTTGGATTGCGGGCCGCGGATCAGGGCGGCGCAGTCGGCGATCGTCTCCTCCAGCAACGTGCGCAACAACGAGTCCGGGTCGGGGATGCACGCCTGTACGATCCCCACCACCGACAGTTGCACCGCGTTCGGGGCCGCGTACCGGCGGAAGCCCTTCTCCGTGATCCGGGCCGCGCGGCTGAAGCGCCTGGCCTGCTCGGCCGCGTGCGGCACCTCCTCCATCGCCCGCCGGCTCGCCTCGCTGAGCCGTCCCGACGGGGCGCCGTCGAGCCGGGTCAGCATCTCCTCGGCCGCCAGCACCGACACCGCCAGCGCGAGCTGGCGCTCGGCCGCCGCCACCGGCAGCGCCGTCGTGGCGCAGCGCAGCGCGATCCGCGCGTCCACGCGCAGGTCGTCGCTGGACAGGTCGATGATGGACGGTACGAGCCCGACGAGCCTGGCCCGGCTCTCGTCGCTCGTGTTGTCGTTGACCAGGCGGGCGAGTGCGGCCAGCAACGGATGCGTGCAGGCCGGATGGTCGCTCCACCGCTCCCCGGCCAGGTAGGAGGCCAGTTCCATGAAACAGGCACCGCGTTTCGGGTTGCGATGCCTGCCGCGGGACAGGACCGGCATGTGATCAAGGTGATTGTCCACGGGTGCTCCACTGCTCCACGCGATCGCCGTCTATCCAGTCTGCGCTGTCGTGCGCGACAACGCTAGAGATGGGCGTCTTCCGTCTAATACGTTCCCCCGTCACGCCTGGACGAACACCGCGACCGTGCGCGCGGGAACCGTGAGGGTGCCGGTGGCCGGGTCGAACGACGCCTCCCGCACGACCGGATCGCCGGATTCGGCCTGTACGGGATGCAGCGAAACCGCCTGCCCCGCCAGCGACGGCAGCTCCTGCGGGTGGGCGGAAGGCGTCGCGTTGAACACGACCGTGACCGACTTCCAGCGCGGATCGAGGCCCGCCGTGTCCACGTGCATAGTGATCACACCCTCGGCCGAGCCGGGGAACGACAGTCGCCGCTGCACCTCCGCCAGCGATCCCAGCGCGAAGGCAGGGGAAGACGCCCTGATCCGCAGCAGCTCGCCGTACCGAGCCCGGCCGGCGTTGATCGCCGAGCAGTCGGGCCGCAGGGCGGGGTCGGCGAGCAGCGGCCTGGCGTACGGCCACTTGGCCTCGTTGTCCGCCCTGGGCGGCAGCCCGGCGCCGAAGCCGTTGCCCGCCGCGCAGTCCCACGACAACCGGTTGAACCAGTCGCCGGAGTCGTAGGAGTTGCGGTCGAACGACTTCGACCGCAGCCGCTCGCTGCCCGCGTGCACGAACGTCGTCCCCTGCGCCAGCACCGCCGTGGCCAGCGACAACACCTGCATGCGCACCCGGTCGGCCATCGGCGTCTCCTGCGGCAGCTTGTACGCCAGCGCGTCGAACAACGTCTCGTTGTCGTGCGCGTCCACGTACGTCACCGCCTCGCCGGGCGACGACGTGTACCCCGCGGGCGAGCCGTTGTAGTCGATCTCCGAGCCCTTCTGGCCGGACGGCAGCACGTAGTCGCGCAGGTTCCCGGTCAGCCCGACCTTGATCAGGTCCGTGTAGTACGCCAGCCGGGCCCGCTGCTGCTCGGCCGTGCCGTTGGCCGGGGCGCCGTTGGGCGCGCCCGCCAGGCCCGAGCCGAACCCCTGCACGCGGGGATCGTCGTCGAACGGGCTGCCGCCACGCACCGCGTCCCGCAGCCGGTCGGTGAACGTGCCGATGCCGGTCCCGGCCAGGTTCGCCTGCGTGGCCTGCTCGAACCGGGCGCCGTCGGCCACCTCGCCGAAGTTCCAGCCCTCGCCGTACAGGATGATCGACTTGCCGTCGACGCCGTCCTTCGCCACGGTCAGCTCGTCGAGGGCCTCGCGGACGGCGAGCAGGTTCGCCTTCGGGTGGTGGCCCATGAGGTCGAAGCGAAAACCGTCGATCTTGTACTGCTTCGCCCAGGTGACGACCGAGTCGACGACCAGCTTGCCCATCATGGTGTGCTCGGGCGCGGTGTTGGCGCAGCAGGTGGAGGTGGCCACGGTGCCGTCGTCGAGCAGCCGGTGGTAGTAGCCGGGCACGATCGGGTCGAGCACGCCGATGGAGTGCGTGTGGTTGTACACCACGTCCATGACGACCCGCAGCCCGGCCCGGTTCAGCGCGGCGACCAGGCCTCTGAACTCCCTGGTCCGGTTGTCCGGGTCCGTCGCGTAGGAGCCCTCGGGCACGGTGTAGTGCAGCGGGTCGTACCCCCAGTTGAAGGAGTCCGTCTCGGCCGTCCGCGCCACGCACTCCTGCTGCTGGTCGGAGTCGGGCGGCAGCGCGGCCAGGTCGCAGTCGGGCTCGGTCCTGTCCGACCTGCGCTCGGGGACCGTGGCGAAGTCGAACACCGGCAGCAGATGCACGTGCGTCAGCCCGTCCGCGGCCAGCGCCCGCAACTCCCGCATCCCGGCGGAGTCCGCGCCGAACGCCGCGTACGTGCCGCGCAGCCCGGCCGGCACAGTCGTGTCCGATGCGGAGAAGTCGCGCACGTGCAGCTCGTAGATCGACGCCCGATCCTGGGGCACGGCCGCGGGTTTGGCCGGCCGGTCCCAGCCGGGCGGCTTGAGCGCCGCGCGGTCCAGGTTCACGAGCCTGCTGCGCCCGCCGTCCGGGGTCACGGCCAGGCTGTACGGGTCCGTGACCTCGTTCGTGACGATCTCGCCTGCCGTGGGGGAGTAGACCGTGACCAGGAACGTGTACTGGCGGCCCAGCCACGTCGGCAGCCCGCGTACCGACCAGACGCCGGTCTCGTCGTCGCGCCGCATCTGGTGGACAACGGCCGCGGCGGACCCGTACAGGGCCAGCTCGACCTTTCGCGCGGTCGGCGCCCACAGCGACAGCTTCGGGATCAGCCGCCCGGTCGGGCCGAGCGTGGCGGTGGCGGCCTTGGCGTACACGTCGTCGAGCACGCCGGGGAGCTGCACGCCCGTCGCGGCCAGCAGCGACCCGTCGGTGTCCCGCTCCACGGCCACGATCTGGCCGCGCAGCGCCTGCCGCACCAGGTCGGCGTCGCGCGGGTCGACCTTCAGCGCGGTGTGGGAGGCCAGGTGCGGCCATGCGCGCCGCTGCTCGTCGCTCAGTGCCCCGGCCGCAAGCCGGATGATCCGCAGACTCCCGGTCAGATCGCCCTGGTCGCAGGCGATGTCGCCCTGCTCGCTGAAGGCGAGCGAGTGCCGCAGCGACGGCTCGACCTGCCAGGCCACCGTGTCGCGGTCGATCCAGTGGGCCCTGGCCTTGGTCAGGTCGGCGTCCGCACCCGAGGCCGCGGGCTCCGGCAGCAGGTGGTCGTCTCCCATGCGGATGATGTAACTCAGGCTCTTCGCCCCCTCGGCCGGACACGGCCGCCGGTGCCCGACGGCCGCACGGGGGAGGCCCGATCCGTCCCCCGCCGTCGTCGTTCCCGCCTCAGCGGCGGTAATGCGGACGACGGCGTTCTCAGCGCTTGCAACCTTTCTGAAATTTCTTGCAGAAACCTTACGCTCCCATCTATCCGTGAGCGTCACGTCGGCGTAACCTCCGGCGTACTCCGACCTCGGACCCAGCCGTGAGGAGAAGGACATGCGACGACTTTTACCGGCCGTGGCGGCGCTCACCCTGACGATCTCCGCCTGTGGCGGCGGCGGTGGGACCGCGAGCCCGGCCCCTTCCGTTTCCGATCCGCTGAAGATCACTGGCGAGGTGACGTGGTGGGACACGACCCGTCCGGACAGTGAGGGGCCGACGTTCCAGGCGTTGATCAAGGAATTTGAGGGGAAATATCCGGGGATCAAGGTCAAATATGTGAATGTGCCGTCCGACCAGGCGCAGAACCAGTTCCAGACGGCGGCGCAGGCCGGGTCGGGAGCGCCGGACGTGATCCGGTCCGAGGTGGCGTGGACGTCGCAGTTCGCGTCGCTGGGCTATCTGCAGCCGCTGGACGGCGGCCGCGCGGTGGATCAGCCGGACGACTTCCTGGCCGGGCCGCTGTCCAGCACCAAGTACAACGGCAAGACCTACGCCGTGCCGCAGGTGACCGACACGCTCGCGTTGATCTACAACAAGCGGCTGTTGAAGGAGGCCGGTCACGAGCAGCCGCCCACGACGATCGCCGAGCTGAAGCAGACCGCCCTCGACGTCAAGGCCAAGACCGGTGCCGCCGGGCTCGCGCTGAACGTCGACTCCTACTTCCTGCTGCCCTTCATGTACGGCGAGGGCGGCGACCTGCTGGACGTGGCGAACAAGAAGATCGTCGTCAACTCGCCGGCCAACGTGAAGGCCATCCAGACCGTGGCCGACCTGATCAGCTCCGGCGCCGCGCCCAAGCCCGCCACGACGGAGAGCTACGCCAACGCGATGACCGCCCTGAAGGAGGGCAAGGCGGCGATGATCTACAACGGGCCGTGGGCGCTCTCGGAGATCTACCAGGGCAAGGAGTTCAAGGACAAGGCCAACCTGGGCATCGCCCCGGTCCCGGCGGGCTCGGTCAAGGCCGCGGCACCGACCGGCGGCTGGAACCTGGCGATCTACGCGGGCTCGAAGAACATCCCGGCGGCGTACGAGTTCGTCAGGTTCATGACCACGGCCGAGGCGCAGGCGAAGATCGCCAAGGAGATCAGCCTGTTGCCCACCCGCACCTCCGCCTACGCCAACGCGGACGTGCAGGGCAACGCCGACGTGGCGGTGTTCAAGCCGATCATGGACACGGCCGTGCCCCGGCCGTGGATCCCGGAGGGCGGGCAGTTGTTCCAGCCGCTGCTGGAGGGCTACCAGTCGCTCGTCGGCGGCGAGTCCGCACCCGCTGACATGCTCAAGAAGGTCGACGAGCAGTACCGCGGGATCATGAAGGACTGGAGCTGACCGGTGGCGGTCTCCACCGGACGCGCGAGGGCCGCGGGCCAGACCGCCCGCGGCCGGAGCCGCCGCCACGACAGGCCGGGACGGTTGCGCCGCGCGCTGTCCACCCACTGGTACGCGTGGGCGATGATCGCGCCGGTGGTGGTCGTGATGCTGGTGCTGATCGGCTGGCCGCTGGCGCGCGGGGTGTACCTGTCGCTGACGGACGCGACCGAGGCCAACATCGGCCGCACCATCGGGGTGAACGTCATCCCGGCCACCTACGAGTTCGTCGGTCTGGACAACTACCTGCGGATCCTGACCAGCAGCCTGTTCTGGGACAAGCTGCTCTGGACCGTCGTCTGGACGGTCGTCTGCGTGGGCCTGCACTACGGGATCGGGCTCGGCCTGGCCGTGATGCTCAACCGCAGGCTCCGCCTCCGCTCGCTCTACCGGGTGCTGCTGATCCTGCCCTGGGCCGTCCCCGCGTTCGTGGCGGCGTTCATCTGGCGCTACCTCTACAACAGCGACTACGGCGTGATCAACGGCTTTCTGAAGATGGCCGGGCTGTCCGGGGTGGGCTGGCTGGACGACCCCACCACGGCGAAGATCGCGGTGATCGCGGTGAACGTGTGGATCGGCGTGCCGTTCATGATGATCGCCATGCTCGGCGGCCTGCAGTCCATCCCGGCCGAGCTGTACGAGGCGGCCGAGGTGGACGGGGCGAGCGCCTGGCAGCGGTTCAGGGCGATCACGCTGCCCGGGCTCCGGCAGGTGTCCTCCACGGTGATCCTGCTGGGCACGATCTGGACGTTCAACATGTTCCCCATCATCTTCCTGGTCACCCGGGGCGGGCCGGGCAGCGAGACCGAGATCCTGGTCACCTACGCCTTCCGCGAGGCCTTCACCGGCATCCGCGACTACGCGGGTTCGGCGGCCTGGGGCGTGATCATCCTGCTCATGCTGGTGGTGCTGGCCATCGGCTATCGCCGCACGTTGCGTAGTCAAGGAGGCCCCTGGTGACCACGACGGCGCGGGCGCGTGGTGAGCGCGGCCCGCTGGCCTCGATCGGCCTGCACGCCGGGCTGCTCATCGCGGTGGCCATCTCGCTGTTCCCGGTCGTGTGGCTGGTGCTGACCTCGCTCAAGCCGCGCGACGGCTGGTTGTCGACCGAGCTGCGGCTCTTCGACAACTCCTCGCTCGACAACTACACCCGGGTGCTGACCGGCACCGAGTTCCCGCAATGGCTGCTCAACAGCGTGCTGACGGCCGGGCTGACCATGGTGCTCGGGGTGTTCCTGGCGGCCAGCACCGGCTACGCGGTCAGCCGGTTCCGCTTCCCCGGCCATCGCGGGGTGATGTGGCTGCTGCTGATCACCCAGATGTTCCCGGTCGCCATCCTCATCGTGCCGCTCTACAACCTGATGGCCGGGCTGGGGCTGCTGAACCAGATCCCCGGCCTGGTGATCGCGTACATGACGATCGCGGTGCCGTTCTGCGCCTGGATGATGAAGAGCTACTTCGACACCGTGCCGATCGAGATCGACCAGGCCGGGATGGTGGACGGGCTGACCCCGTTCGGCACGTTCTGGCGGGTCGTGCTCCCGCTCGCCCGGCCGGGGATCGCGGTCACCGCGTTCTACTGCTTCATGACCGCCTGGGGCGAGGTCGGCTACGCCACCGTGTTCATGTCCCAGGAGGACAAGCGCACCCTGGGCGTCGGGTTGCAGCAGTTCATCGGCCAGCACTGGTCGGACTGGGGCCTGATGACCGCCTCCGCCGTCCTCATCGCGCTCCCGGCGGGGGCGGTGTTCCTGCTGGTCCAGCGGCACCTCGTCACCGGCCTCACCGCGGGCGCCACGAAGTCGTAACGGATCAATCACTGTACGTGACCGTCCCTGTCGCAGGATCCTGGTGACATGGACGGATTCCTCGACGAGACCTGCGCAGGCGTGACGGAGCTACGCGTGCACGGCGTCTCCGGCACCCCGCCGCAGGGCATCCTGAACCACCCCCACCCCCGGCTCGTCGCGGGCGACGGCACCACCGGGTTCTACCGGCGCTGGTGGGCGGACGGCGAACCTGCGGGCGAGCACGCGGACGTGCCGGGCGCCCGCCACCGGGAGGCGTACGCGTGGGGCGGCCTCACCTCAGGCGGCAGGACGATCGCGCTGTGGTTGCTCCTGCTGCCGTTCTCGCTGGCCAACCTGTCGTACTTCATGCTGCCCAGGCCGGCCGGCGGGACCCGGCTGCGGCACGTGACGGAGGCGGCGCAGCGGCTGTTCGCGCTGCTGCTCACCGGGACGCTCGTCGGCGCCGTCACCAGGGCCGGCGTCGATCTCGTCGGCTGGCAGTGCACGGCCGCGGGCCGGGCGTGCACGCAGGACACGGCGCCCGCCTGGGTGCAGTGGATGGGCGCGCTGTGGGGGAACGAGCCGTCGAAGCGGCTGGCGGTCACCGCTCTGGTTCCGCTGGCGGTCGTCGTCCTGCTGTGGTGGATCGCGCGGCGTACCTGGCACCGGGACGAGCGCACGGTGGTGCCGCCCGGCGGCGCCGGGGGTGCCGGTCCGTTGCTGGCGCAGGCCCGGTTGTGGCACGGCGGCGCGCCGGTGTGGCGGTTGCGGGTGGTGCACGTCTGCTTCTCGATCGCCTCGATCGGCCTGGCCGTGTCCGCGCCGTTCGCGGGCACCCCGCGCGGCCTGGCGCTGACCGTGGCCAACGCGGGCGTCGAGGTCGCCGCCGCGGTCCTGGTGGTGTTGCCGTGGATCGCCAGGCGGCTGGACCCGCACTCCGGCGCGTCCGTGCCCGGGTGGCTCACGGCGGCGTGCCGGGTGTTGCGGATTACCGCGCCGGTGGTCTTCGCGGCCACGATCGGGCTGGCGCTGGCCGGGCTGCCGCCGGGCGCCACCAGTCGCCGGCTTCCCGGCGTCGGAATTGGAGCGTTCCAGTTCGCGCTCACCATCGCGCTTGGGGTGTTCATCCTGGTCGCCACCTGCGTGCTCGCCCGCATGGACCGTCCGGCCGAGCGGCCGGCGATGGGCGGGATCGCCGCTTGGTTCGTGCTGATGGTGGCCGCGGGCAGCGCGAACGTGCTGGCGCTCGGCGTGCTGTTCTGGACCGCCACGTTCTTCGGTGTGCCCGGCACCTCCGCCGCGCCGGAGCCGCTCGACCGGAAGTTGTTCCTGGACGATCCGGTCTGGTGGACGGCGGCCCTCGTGCCGCTGCTGGCGGGCGGGTTCCTCGCCGTCGCGCTCGTCCTTTACCTGATTCGCAGGAGGGAGGCGGGCAGGCTCGCGCCGGAGCTGAGGCCGTACTACGGCGAGCACTCGGCCGTGGTCGCGGGGAAGTGGGCGCTGGCCTCGCTCACCGACCGGGCCGGGCTGGTGCTCGGGGTGCTCACCGGGATCGGGGTGGCCGGGTTCGCCGCGGTGACGGTGATCTACCAGCTCCGGCTGTTCACCCCGGACGGAGGGGTCGCGGGGCTGCTCGCCTCGGTCGGGAGCTGGGCCATGACGGCGATCGTGGTGGGTCTGGTGCTGCTCGGCCGCCGCACGTACGGCGACTTGAGGTTGCGCAGGACGATCGGCATCGTGTGGGACGTCTGCACCTTCTGGCCCCGGGCCATCCACCCGCTGGCGCCGCCCTGCTACACCGAACGGGTCGTCCCCGAGCTGATCGGCCGCGTCGGCCGGCTCGCCAGGACCGAACACGACGAGGTCGTCGTCTCCGGGCACAGCCAGGGGAGCGTCATCGCCGCCGCCCTGGTGGTGCAGCTCAGGCCCGAGCTGCGGGGGCGCGTCCGGCTGCTCACCCACGGGTCGCCGCTGCGCCGCCTGTACGCCGCCTTCTTCCCCGCCTACTTCGGCGCCGACGGCCTGGCCGCCGTGCGTGCCGCCGTGCCCTGGTACAACCTCTACCGGCTGAGCGACCCCATCGGCGGGCCCGTGTTCGGTCGCGTCGACCCGCTCGTCTCCGAGCCGGTTGGCAAGGACGCGGTGGACCGGTTCTGCTGGGATCCGCTCCGGCCCGGGCCTGGTGAGCCGCTGCCGGCGGCTCGGTGGCATTCGGACTACTGGCTCGACCCCCCGTACGACGAGGCGCTGGCGCGGCTGATCACCGTCAAGCGGTCACCAGGCCAGGAAGAGCTGCTCGGGGGCGCGGTGGATGAGCGTGGCCGTCATGGGGACGTCCTCACCGGCGAGGCGTAGCCCGGGCAGCTCGCGCACCAGCAGCTCCAGCGTGATCCTGAGCTGCTCGCGAGCCAGCAGCGCGCCCGGGCAGCCGTGTAAGCCGTGCCCGAACGACAGGTGCCGCACCGGCTCCCGCGCGATGTCGAACTCGTCCGCCCGCTCGAACACCGCCGCGTCCCGCCCCGCCGACCCGAACGACACGAACACCCTGTCGCCCTCGCCCAACTGCGTGCCGCTCAGCTCCAGCGGCCTGGTGACCGTGCGCCGGAACCCCTGCACCGGCGCCTCGTACCTGGCCGCCTCCTCGACCGCCGCCGGGATCAGCTCGGGCCGCGCGCACAGCAGCTCCCACTGGCGGCGGTCGCGCAGCAGATGGTGCACGGCGGTGCCGAGCAGCGCGGTCGTGGTCAGGTGCCCGGCGAGCATGAGGTTGTGCAGATTCGAGGTGATCTCGTCGCGCTGCCCGGCCGTCGGCTCGCCCGGACCGGGGGCCAGGCCGCGCGACAACTCGCCGGCCAGGTTGTCGTCGGTCCTGGAGCCGGCGGCGTGCGCGTCCATCAGCCGCCGCACCGCCGCCACCTCGTGGGCCGCGGCGATCTGGTCCTCCTCGGGCATCGGCGTGAACAGCAGCTCCTCGGCCTGATGTCCCGCCCGGACCACGCCGGGCACGTCGGCCGGGTCGAGGCCGAGCAGGTGCCCGATCACCGCGGCGGGCAGCGGCCTGGCGTACCCGGACATCCACTCCACCCGGCCCGCCTTCGCGAACGAGGCCACGAGGTCGCCCGCCGTAGAAGTGACGAACGGGAGCGCGGCGCTCACCCGGGCGGGCGACAGGCCGCGGGTGAGCGGTCTGCGGTACCGCGCGTGGGCCGGGCCGTCCGTGCTCAGCACCACCGGGGCGCCGCCGGGCGCGCCCGCCAGCTCGGCGAACACGCGCGGGCCGGGGATCACGTCCGGCTGCAGCGCGCCCTTGGAGGAGAAGTCGTCAGGGCGCCCCAGCACCTCGCGCACGTCGGCGTGCCGGGCCACCAGCCAGGCCCCCAGCTCCTCGGCGAAGGTCAGGCCGGGGGCGGCGCGAGCCCTGGCGTAGACGGGATACGGGTCGCGGTAGAACGCTTCTCGATCCACGCGTCCCATCCTAATCACCGGCAAGATCTGAAATTATCTTTTAGTTCACTCCCAAGTCTTGAAAGTTATATCCACGGGCGATTGAGTTCGGTCGTGCAGACCCTCAGAATGCTGACCGCCGCCGCGCTCCTGTTAGGTCCCATGGCCCTGACAGCCGCGCCCGCGCAGGCGGACCCCGCACCTCCCGCAGAGGACGCGCTCGAGGCGTCGTCCTATCCGCCGCCGTCCACCCTGCTCGCCCAGGACGCCGGGCAGAAGCTGGAGACGGCCGAGAAGACCCGGCCGGTGGCGCCGGGGATCTCGCTGACCTCGTTCGACACCTATGACGCGCTCGGCTGGTTACGCGCCGACGCCGTCACCGCCGACCTCGGCGGCGCGAAGGCCGACTACGTGTTCTCCGGCGAGGTGTCCAAGACCGAGCCGCTGTCCGGCCCCGCCAAGCGCTCCCACGCCGTCGCGGCCGTGAACGGCGACTTCTTCGACATCAACAACTCCGGCGCCGCCGAGGGCATCGGCGTGCAGAACGGCTCACTGGTGCAGTCGCCCGTCGCCGGGCACGAGAACGCCGTCGCGGTCACCGGTGACGGCGTCGGGCGCGTGCTCAAGATGTACTTCGAGGGCACCGCCACGCCGTCCGGCGGCTCGCCGATCGCGCTCACCCAGTTCAACCAGATCATCCAGGGCGGCGGCGTCGGGCTGTTCACGCCGCTGTGGGGCTCCTACAACCGGGCCCGCGCCGTCGAGGGCGCCACGTCCGTCGCCGAGGTCGTCCTGGTCAACGGGGTGGTCTCCGAGGTACGTACGTCCGCCGGCACCGGCCCCATCCCCGCCGGGACCACGATCCTGCTCGGCCGGGACGCCGGAGCCGGCAAGGTGTCCGCCTTGAAGGTCGGCGACCGCGTTGACGTGAAATATCAGCCCAAGTCATCGGATGGCAGCACGGTCAAGGCAGCCGTCGGGGGCAACTGGGTGCTGGTCAAGGACGGCGCCGTGCAGAACTCCACCGACCCCGCCGCGCACCCGCGTACCGCCGTCGGGTTCTCCGCCGACGGCAGGAAGATGTACCTGCTGACCGTGGACGGCCGCCAGGCCGACAGCCGCGGCGTCACGCTCAACGAGCTGGCCGGCATGATGGTCGAGCTCGGCGCCGCGAACGCGCTCAACCTCGACGGCGGTGGCTCCTCCACCATGCTGGCCCGCGAACCGGGCGCCGAAGACGTCCGGGTGGAGAACAGCCCCTCCGACGGCGGCGAGCGCCACGTCCCCAACGGCCTGGCCCTCTACGCGCCGGAAGGCAGCGGCAGGCTCAAGGGCTACTGGTTGGAGACCGCGAGCGACCCCGCCAAGGCCCCCGGGGTCGGGCCCGTCGCCGGTGGCCGCCCCGAACGCGTCTTCCCCGGCCTCACCAGGCGGCTGACCGCCGCCGGGTACGACGAGACGTACGGCCCCGCGGCCGGCACGCCGTCCTGGCGGGCGAACCCGGCGGTGCACGGCGTCATCCGGGACGGGAGATTCCATGCCCTGGTGCCCGGCCAGACCACTGTCACCGCCTCCCGGGGCAGTGCCAAGGGCACCCTCGATCTGACCGTCCTGCAGCCCCTCCAGCAGCTCGGCACCACCGCCGACCGGCTCGGGATGGCGGGAGTGGACGGGGTCGCGACGTTCGGCGTGGTCGGCTACGACCGCAACGGTAACTCCGCGCCCATCGAGCCCGCCGACCTCACGCTGGACTACGACAAGAGCCTGTTCGAGGTGACCGCCGCCGAGCAGGGCTACTTCACCGTCAAGGCCAGGAAGGCCACCGGGTCCGGGCTGATCACCGCCAAGGTCGGCAAGATCGGCACGGCCGTGCCGGTGACTGTCGGGATGGAGGACAAGCCGGTCGCCGACTTCGAGGACGCGGCCAAGTGGACGTTCGCCGCCGCCCGCGCCACCGGCTCGTTGTCGGCCGCGCCCGGGCAGAGCGGGGGCGGGCTCAAGCTGTCGTACGACTTCACCACCTCGACCGCCACCCGGGCCGCATACGCCAGCCCGCCGCAGCAGATCGTGGTGGACGGGCAGCCGCAGGCGTTCGGGCTCTGGATCAACTCCACGGGCAAGGGGGAGTGGCCGAGCCTGGAGTTCTACGACGCGCTCGGGCAGTCGCAGATCCTGCGCGGGCCGTACATGACGTGGACCGGCTGGAAGTACGTCGAGTTCGCCGTGCCCGCCGGCGTCAACTACCCGCTCAAGCTGCGGCGGTTCTACGTGGCCGAGACCAAGGCCGACGCGAGCTACACCAACGAGATCCTCATCGACGGCCTGGTCGCCAAGGTGCCGCCGTCGGTCTCCGCGCCCCCGGCGGCCAAGGTCGCCGATCCGGTGGTCAAGGCGGAGGTGTCGAAGATGCCGTGGCGGTTCGCGGTCATGTCGGACGCGCAGTTCGTGGCCAGGCAGCCGGACAGCGACCTGGTCAAGAACGCCCGCCGCACGCTGCGGGAGATCAAGGCCGCCAAGCCGGACTTCCTGGTGATCAACGGTGACCTGGTGGACGAGGCGTCGCCGGAGGACTTCGCGCTGGCCAAGCGCATCCTCGACGAGGAACTCGGCGGAACGCTGAAATATCACTACATTCCCGGCAACCATGAGGTCATGGGCGGCCAGATCGACAACTTCAAGGCCGTCTTCGGCGACACGTATGGGACTTTCGATCACAAGGGCACCCGGTTCATCACCCTGGACACCTCGCGCCTGAACCTCAGGGGCGGCGGCTACGACCAGGTGGCCATGTTGCGGTCGGAGCTGGACAAGGCGGCCAAGGACGCGTCGGTCGGCTCGGTCGCGGTGCTGTTCCACGTGCCGCCGCGCGACCCGACGCCCGGCAAGGGCAGCCAGCTCGGGGACCGCAAGGAGGCGGCGCTCGTGGAGGGCTGGCTGGCCGACTTCCAGCGCACCACCGGCAAGGGGGCCGCCTACATCGGGGCGCACGTGGGGACGTTCCACGCCTCGCACGTGGACGCGGTGCCGTACTTCATCAACGGCAACTCCGGCAAGAACCCCGCCACGGCGCCGGACGACGGCGGGTTCACCGGCTGGTCGTTGTGGGGCGTGGACCCGGTGTCGAAGACCGAGGCCGAGCACGTCAGGCGGAACTGGTTCGCCGACGCGCCGGACTGGGTCGGCACGCAGGTGCGCCCGCACGTGGACGACCTCACGCTCACCGTGCCCGCCACGGTCGGCGCCGGCTCGCCGGCCACGGTGACGGCCTCGGTCAAGCAGGGCGGCAGGACGGTGCCGGCCGCGTACCCGGTCTCGGTGACGTGGTCGGGCTCCCCGAACCTGCACATCGGCACCCGCCAGACGGCCAAGCCGCGGGACGTCGCCGTGCTCGACCCGGCGACGGGCACGCTGACGGCGCTGCGCGAGGGCCGGGTGACGGTCGCCGTCACGGTCAGCGGCGTCACGAAGCAGGCAGTGGTGGCGACCACCGCCAAGGCCGCCGCCTGACCTTCCGGGCCTCACGGGACGATGATCGTCTCGTGAGGCCTGTCCGGTTTGGGGGTGTTCCTCGTACCGGGTGCCGGGTACGAGATCGTGGTGGGAGTCGACCGGGGGAGGATGTCCGTTGTCCATTGAGCTCGATCTCGTGCCCACCGGACTCGTCCGCGCCATCGAAGAGCTGCCGCTGGTCGACCACCACGTGCACGGGGCCTCGACGCGGGACCTGTCGCGCAAGGCCTTCGAGGAGATGATCACCGAGTCCGACCGGCCGGTGCCCGAGTGGATGACCCAGTTCGACTCCCAGGTGGGGTACGCCATCCTGCGCCACTGCGCGCCCGTGCTCGGGCTGGAGCCGTACTGCACTCCCGAGGAATACCTGGCCAGGCGGGCCAGGATCGGCACGGACGAGGTCAACCGGCTGCTGCTCGGCGCGGCCGGCATCGGGCACTTCCTGGTCGAGACCGGGTACAGGGGCGATGAGCTGCTCGGGCCCTCCGGGATGGCGGAGGCCACCGGGGTGCCCGCCGACGAGGTGGTGCGGCTGGAGGCGGTGGCCGAGCAGGTCGCCGCCGCCGGGTGCGCCGCCGGGGCGTTCGCCGACCGGTTCACGGAGGCGCTGTGGGAGCGCAGCCGCTCGGCGCGTGGGCTCAAGAGCATCGCCGCCTACCGGTACGGCCTCGACTTCGACCCGGCGCCGCCATCGCGCGAGGAGGTCACGGAGGCGGCCGGGCGCTGGTTCTCCGCCGGCGGCTTCCGGCTGGACGATCCGGTGTTGCTGCGGCACCTGATCTGGACCGGTCTCGAGCGGGGGCTGCCCCTGCAGTTCCACATCGGGTACGGCGACCCGGACGTGGACCTGCGCCGGTCGGATCCGCTGCTGCTGCGCGGGCTGATCGAACTGGCCGAGCCGACCGGGGTGCCGCTGCTGTTGCTGCACTGCTATCCGTACCAGCGGCAGGCCGGGTTCCTCGCGCACGCGTACCCGAACGTGTACTTCGACGTGGGGCTGGGCGTGAACTACGCGGGGGCGCGCAGCGTGGCGCTGGTGGGGGAGAGCCTGGAGGTGGCGCCGTTCGCCAAGATCCTCTTCTCGTCCGACGCCTGGGGGGCGGCCGAGCTGCACTACCTGGGGGCGCATCTGTGGCGGCGGGCGATGGAACGTGTCCTGGGCGGCTTCGTGGCCGACGGGGAGTGGTCGGTCGGGCAGGCGGTGCGAGTGGTCTCGATGGTGGGCGCCGAGAACGCGCGCCGCGTCTACGAGCTGGGGGCGGGCTGACGAAGACCGGCTCGAACGCCTAGGCTCGGCAGCGATGGATCTCGAAACTTTCACCCCCGGTTCGGGCCGACTCGAACCCCGGGCAGCTCTCCGCTCCGACGCGCCCACCCTCGACCTCAACGGGACGTGGCGCTTCCGCCTCTCACCCACCGCGAACATCCCCGACGACTTCGCCCGGCCGGACTTCGACGACGCTGACTGGGACGACCTCCCGGTCCCGTCCCACTGGCCGCTGCACGGCCACGGCGCCCTCGCCTACACCAACGTCTCCTTCCCGTTCCCCATCGACCCGCCCCACGTGCCCGACGAGAACCCGACGGGCGACTACCGGCGCGCGTTCGACCTGCCGGCGGGCTGGACGGGCGGCAGGTTGCGGTTCGAGGGCGTGGACTCCTTCGCCACGGTCTGGCTGAACGGCCACGAGCTCGGCTTCTCCACCGGCAGCAGGCTGGCCGTCGAGTTCGACGCCGGGCCGTGGCTCAGGCCGGGACGCAACGTGCTCGCCGTGCGCGTGCACCAGTGGTCGGCCGCTAGCTACCTGGAAGACCAGGACATGTGGTGGCTGCCCGGCATCTTCCGCGACGTCACGCTCACCCGCTCCACCGCCGACGTCTTCGTGCACGCTTCCTACGCGGACGGGCGCGGCACGCTGAGCTTCGATGGGCCCGGCCGGCTGAGCGTCCCCGAGCTCGGCGTCGCCGACCTCGAGCCCGGCGCCGAGGTCACGGTCGAGATCACGCCGTGGACCGCTGAGACGCCGCGTCTCTACGACGCGATCGTGACATTCCCCGAAGAGTCGGTACGGCTCCGCGTCGGCTTCCGCACGATCTCCATCGCGGACGGCGTGCTCCTGGCCAACGGCCGCCCGCTCCTGCTCAAGGGCGTGAACCGGCACGAGTTCCACCCCGAGCACGGCCGCGCGGTCCCGTACGAGACGATGCGCGCGGACGTGCTGCTGATGAAGCGGCACAACGTCAACGCCGTCAGGACCAGCCACTACCCGCCCCACCCCGACTTCCTGGACCTGTGCGACGAGCTGGGCCTGTGGGTGATCGACGAGTGCGACCTGGAGACGCACGGCTTCGGCCAGGTCGGCTGGCGGGCCAACCCCACCGACGACCCGCGCTACGCCGACGCCCTGCTCGACCGCATGCGCCGCATGGTCGAACGCGACAAGAACCACCCCAGTGTCATCATGTGGTCGCTCGGCAACGAGGCCGGAGTCGGCCGGAACCTGGCCGTCATGGCGGGCTGGGCCCGCGAGCGCGACCCCTCCCGCCCGCTGCACTACGAGGGCGACTGGTCGTGCGCGCACACGGACGTCTATTCGCGCATGTACGCCTCCCACGCCGAGGTCGAGGCCATCGGCCGGCTCGCCGAGGACCCGCTCGACGACCTGGAGCTGGACGCGCGGCGGCGGGCGATGCCGTTCCTGCAGTGCGAGTACGCCCACGCCATGGGCAACGGGCCCGGCGGGCTGGCCGAGTACCAGGAGTTGTTCGAACGGTATCCCCGGCTGGCCGGCGGGTTCGTCTGGGAGTGGATCGACCACGGACTGGCGCATCCCGTCTTCGGGTACGCGTACGGGGGCGACTACGGCGAGTCCGTCCACGACGGGAATTTCGTGATCGACGGGCTCGTGTTCCCCGACCGGACCCCTTCGCCCGGGCTGCTGGATCTGAAGAAGGTGTTCGAGCCGGTCAAGTTCGAGTTCGGGGACGGGGTCGTGCGGGTCGTCAACTGCCACGACTTCGCGGACCTGTCCCACCTGGAGTTCCATGCCTCGGTGGAAGGCTCCGCCGAGCGCCGGCTGGAGGTGCCCGCCCGGGGCGGCGAGGTCAAGTTGCCCGACGTGCCCGCCGGGACCGGCGAGCAGTGGGTCACCGTGCGGGCCGTGCTGGCCGGCGACCAGCCGTGGGCCGGGGCTGGGCACGAGGTGGCGTGGGGGCAGACGCTCCTGACGCCGCCGCCGTCCCGCTCCGATGAGGCCGCGGCTGGGGCTTGGAGTGCAGGGCTCGTGGCGGGCGGTGGCGAGATCGCCGCCGGGGACTCGGCCTTCGACGCTGAGACCGGACGGCTCGTGCGGCTGTTCGGGCTGGAGGTCGAAGGACCCCGGCTCGACCTGTGGCGGGCGCCGACCGACAACGACAGGTACGGCGGGCTCGAAGAAAAGTGGCGCGCGCTCGGCCTGCACCGGCTCACCCACCGGGTGGACGCCGTCGAGCTCGGCGACGCGCTGACCGTCCGGACCCGGGTCGCGCCCGCGGCCACCGACCTCGGGATGCGGGCGACGTACCGGTGGACGTTCGACGGTGGGTTGCGGCTGGTGGTGGACATCGAGCCCGAGGGCGACTGGCGGGACCCGATCCCGAGGCTCGGTCTCACGATGTCTCTGCCCCTTGTGGTCGATCGGGTCACCTGGTTCGGGCTGGGGCCGGGGGAGGCGTACCCGGACACGGGCCTGGCCGCCCGAGTGGGCCGGTGGTCGGCCACGATCGAGGAGCTGCAGACGCCGTACGTGTATCCGCAGGAGAACGGACACCGGGCCGAGGTGCGGTGGGCCTCGTTCGGGGCGTTCAAGGTGTCGGGGGAGCCCGTCTTCGGGATGACGGCGCGGCCCTGGAGCATCGACGAGCTGACCGCCGCCCGGCACCGGCCCGACCTGGTGGCGGGAGATCGGGTGCACCTCCATCTGGACCTCGCCCACCAGGGCATCGGCACCGCCAGCTGCGGGCCGGGGGCGTTGCCGGACTACGAGCTGCGGGCGCATCGAGCGACGTTCAGCCTCCGATTCGACCCCGCCTGACAGAGGCCGGGCCCCGCGTGTCACGGGGCCCGGCCTCACCGGATCAATCGGGCACGGTCAGGATCGTGCCCGCGCCGACCGTCAGCCCGCCCTCGCGGATCGCGAAGCCGAGCCCGGGCTCGAGCGCGACCGCCTTGCCCAGCTCGACCGTCACCTCCACCGTGTCACCCGGCCGGGCGGGCTCGTCGAGCATGAGCTCACCGGGCACGTCGGTCGTGCGCAGGTAGAACTGCGGCCGGTACCCGGACGCGATCGGCCTGCGCCGCCCGCCCTCCTCCGCGGTCAGGAGGTAGACGCGGGCGGTGAACGACCTGCGGGCCCGCTGGCTGCCCGGCTCGGCCAGCACCATGCCCCGCCGTACCTGCTCGCGGCGCACCCCGCGCAGCAGCACGGCGGCGTTGTCACCGGCCTCGCCCCGCTCCATCGTCTTGCCGAACGTCTCCACGCCCGTCACGACGGCGCTGAACGCGTCGCCGAACCCGACCGCCTCCACCGTGTCGCCGACCCGCACTGTGCCGCGCTCGATGGCGCCGGTGACGACCGTGCCGCGGCCGGTGACCGTCAGCACGTTCTCGACCGGCATCAGGAACGGCGCGTCCACGTACCGGACCGGTACGGGGATGTGCTCGTCGACCGCCTGGAGCAGCGCCTCCACGGACGCCGTCCAGACCGGGTCGCCCTCCAGCGCCCGCAGCCCGGACACCCGGACCATCGGCACGTCGCGGTAGCCGTGCTCGGCCAGCAGGTCCTGCAGCTCCAGCTCGACCAGGTCGGTCAGCTCGGGGTCGGCCCCGTCGGCCTTGTTGACGGCCACGACCAGGTGCTCGACGCCGACCCGCTTGGCGAGCAGCACGTGCTCCCTGGTCTGCGGCATGATCCCGTCCTGCGCGGACACGACCAGGATCGCGCCGTCGAGCTGCGCCGCCCCCGTGATCATGTTCTTCACGTAGTCGGCGTGACCCGGCATGTCCACGTGGGCGTAGTGCCGGGTGGCGGTCTCGTACTCGACGTGCGAGATGTTGATCGTGATCCCCCTGGAGGCCTCCTCCGGGGTCCGGTCGATCCGCTCGAACGGCGTGTACGTGGCCTGCCCCCGCTGGGCGAGCACCTTGGTGATGGCCGCGGTCAAGGTGGTCTTACCGTGATCGACATGCCCCATGGTGCCGATGTTGAGATGCGGCTTGTTCCGTACGTAGGCCTGCTTGGCCATGGTTCCTTCCCTTTGACGCCTGGTCGTTTCGTGACCCGTCAGGGCCGTCAACCTCCCCCCGCCGGGTCACTTCAGGACTTACGGGAAGAGGTCAGCGCTCCAGGCCGTCGCAGGCACGCCCGAACGCACCCGGCACGGCGGGTGTGATGTGGCGAGCGCGCAGGAACATGAGGAACATAGTGCGGTGATCAGCACGGGGAGGCAACAGAATATTCCTTGAGAGCCGAGGGGTGCAGGTAGGCCCGGACCGACCCACCGGTTACCCATCGGCGAGGTTGATCATCTGGGCAATCGACGTAATAACGACACTTTAACAGCAAGTTATTTGCCATTTATCAGCTCGAACACGTATCGTGGAAGGATGTTCTCGCCGACGTTCACGATCACCCCCTCGGTCGCCACGGCCCTCATGGCCATCGAGGGTGATCGCCAAGCGATCATGGAGCTGCCGATCAACGTCGAGGTGCTGGCCGGCCTCCGCCGCACGGCCCGGCTCGTGGCGACGCACTACTCCACTCAGATCGAAGGCAATCGCCTCACCCAGGCACAGGTGGAGGAGGCTCTCCAAGGCGCCCACTTCCCCGGACGAGAACGCGATGAGGCAGAGGTGCGAAACTACTATGGGGCGCTTGAGCGAGTGGAGTCGCTGGCCACGGCGAAAGGTCCGATCGATGAGCTCGAACTGTGCCGCGTTCACGGTCTGGTCATGAACGGCAAGGCGGCATCCTCCCCCTACCGGCCAGGGCAGAATGTTATTCGCGACGCTGCCACCGGGGGCATCGTGTACATGCCGCCGGAGGCACACGATGTCCCGGAGCTCATGGTGGAGCTGTTCGAGTGGCTCAACCGGCAACTGGCCGGCCGGGAGCTGCCTGTCCCGATCGTCGCGGCCATCACCCACTACCAGTACGCGACGATCCATCCCTACGATGACGGCAACGGCCGTACGGCACGGCTGCTGACCACCCTCGTCCTCCATCGGGCCGGGTACGGGCTGAAGGGAATCTACTCACTCGACGAGCACTACGCCCGCAACCTTCACGCGTATTACACGGCACTCACGGTCGGACCATCACACAACTACTACATGGGCCGGGCCGAGGCGGACATCACCGGCTTTGTCGATTTTTTCTGCCAAAGCATGGCAGATGCCCTGGGGGCAGTCCGCTCCCGCGCCGCCGACGTCCAGGCGCGCACCCCAAGTCGTGACGACTCAGTAGCCCTCAGGCGGCTCGATCCGCGCCGCCGCCGCCTCCTGGAATTCTTCCGTGATCATGGGACGGCCACCACCGTCGAGATGGCGGCCTATCTCTCCCTCAGCCCTCGCACCATGACAGGACTGGCCAGGAAGTGGGTTGAAGACGGCTTCCTTGAGATCCACGATCCGTCGCGCAAGGGCCGGTCCTACCGGTTGAGCCCAACCTATGATCACCTGATCAACCAGTAGCACGAGCGTGCCTCTACGCCGGCTGCGGTGCCTGGCGGCCGGGACGTGTGGGAGCGCTCGTTCGCGGGGTGAAGTCTGTCAGCGTGCCGCGTTCGCTGCCCGGCTTGGTGGCGGCGCACAATGCGGGCGGCGTCGTTTGTCGAGTGGGCCGAAGATGGCCGGGTTGTGCTGGCTTACGGTTCGGGTATGACGCGTCTCTCCCCGGATGATCTCTACCGCTTCGCCGTACCCTCCGATCCCCGGCTGCGTCCCGACGGTGGCGCGGTCGCGTACACGCTCACCACCCCCGATCGGGACGCCGACGAGAACCGCACGGAGGTCTGGCTCGCCGCACCCGGCGCGCCGCCGCGCCGCCTGGCTCAGGGGAGCGCGGCTCGGTGGGCGCCGGATGGGCGGACGCTGGCGTTCGTGCGGCCGGTGGACGGTAAGCCGCAGATCCACCTGCTGCCCATGGACGGCGGCGAGCCGTCCGCGCTCACCTCGGCGCCGCTCGGCGCGGGTGCGCCCGTGTGGTCGCCGGACGGAGCCCGGATCGCCTTCAGCGGTCCGGGAGGGAGCGCGCCGGATCCGCACGCGCCCGTCGTGGCCGAGAGCCTCGAATACAAGGCAGACGGTACGGGGCTGCTGCGTGGCCTGACCACCCACCTGTTCGTCGTGGACGTCGCCTCCGGGGAGACGGTCCAGGTCACGGAGGGCGATTTCCACGCGGGGGAGCCGTCGTGGTCGCCGGACGGGGCGCGGCTGGCGTTCGTGGCGGGCATGGAACCCGACCGAGACCTGGAGGTGGGCGGCGCGGTCTACACCGTGGGCGCTGGCGAAGGCGGTGCGCCCGAGCGGCTGACCGATCCCGAGCTCATCTGTGCCGGAGTGTGGTGGCTCGGTGAGCGGCTGGTGGTCGCCGGGTTGAAAGGGGAGCCGGTCGGGCACGTCCGCCTGTTCACGCTCGGCCCCGGCGGACCGGCCGAGGTGGAGACGGGGCTCGATCGCAACGTCATGACCGGCCACCCCGGCTACCCCGGTGCCACCCCCGCGCTGCTGGGCGACGACCTGCTGTTCTGCGTCCGCGACCGCGGGTCCACGCACCTCTACCGCGCTCCCGCCGAGAGGCTCGTCCCGGAGGAGGTGAGCGTGTCGGGGGTGAGTGTGGGGGCCGGGCGGATCGCGTACGTGGCCGCGACCCCGCACAGCGCCGGAGACGTCTACCTGATCGACAATGTAAAGGACGTCACCCGCCTCACCGACTACGCGCTCGACGGTGTGGAGCTGTTCACGCCCAGCCGCCGTACCTTCACCGCCCCCGACGGCACCCAGGTGGAGGGCTTCATCCTGCGCGACGAAGCAGCCACCACCCCAGGCCCGCTGCTCCTGGACATCCACGGCGGCCCGCACAACGCCTGGGCGCCGGTCCTCGACGGCTTCCACCTCTACCATCAGGCCCTGGCCGCCCGCGGCTGGACCATCCTCACCCTCAACCCCCGCGCCAGCGACGGCTACGGCGAGGCGTTCTACACCGCGGCCGTCGGCGCCTGGGGACTGGCCGACATGCAGGACTTCCTCGCCGCCGTCGACGACCTGGTGGCGGAGAACGTGGCCGACCCCGACCGGCTGGCCGTCACCGGCTACAGCTACGGCGGCTACATGACGTGCTGGCTGACGGCGAACACCGACAGGTTCAAGGCGGCGGTCCCGGGCGGCTGCGTGAGCGACCTGACCAGCATGGCCGGCACCTCCGACATGGGCTACCACCTCAAGACGCACGAATGCGCCGGAGACCTCGCCGCCCAGTCCCCGATCACGAACGTCGGCCAGGTCGCCACCCCCACCCTCATCCTCCACGGCGAGAACGACGACCGCTGCCCGATAAGCCAGGCCGAGCAATGGTTCGGCGCGCTGCGCGAGCGGCGGGTGCCCGTCCGGCTGGTGCGCTACCCCGGCGCCAGCCACCTGTTCATCCTGAACGGCCTGCCCTCACATCGGTACGACTACAACGAAAGGATCATCGCGTGGCTGGAGCAATGGGTCAGCGACTCCCCGAACTGATCGCCGAGTACGAGGTGCCGGGCGCCGCGGTGGCGTACCTGCACCAGGGGGAGCTGCACGAGTTCGCGGCGGGCACCCTCAACAGCGGCACTGGCGTCGAGGCGACTCCCGACGCGCTCTACCAGATCGGCTCGGTCACCAAGGTGTGGACCGCCACCCTGCTCATGCTGCAGATCGAGCAGGGCAGGCTCACACTCGACACCACGGTGGCCGAGGTGCTGCCGGAGTTCAAGGTGGCCGATGCGGAGGTCAGCAAGACGGTCACGATCAGGCACCTCCTCTCCCACACCAGCGGCATCGACGGCGACCTCTTCCTGGACACCGGGCGTGGCGACGACTGCGTGGAGCAGTACGTGGCGGCCTGCGCCGACCTGATCCAGAACCACCCCATCGGCGTCACCCAGTCCTACTGCAACTCCGGGTTCGTCATCGCGGGCCGCGTCGTGGAGCGGCTGACCGGCCGGCGCTGGGACGACGCGCTGCGCGAGCAGATCGCCGAGCCGCTCGGCCTCACCCACACCTGGACCCTGCCCGAGGACGTGCTGCGCTTCCGCGCCGCGATCGGCCACGCCGACGGCAAGCCCGTCCCGCAGTGGGGTCTCATGCGCTCGATGGGACCGGCCGGGCTGATCTGCGCCAGGCCCGCCGACGTCGTCGCGTTCGCCCGTGCTCACCTGGAGGGCGGCCTGCTCGACGAGCCGCGCGCCATGTGGGAGCCGCAGGTCGACATCCCGAACCCGTACGCCCTGGGCAAGCAGTGGGGGATCGGCTGGATCCTCGACGAATGGGACGGCCACCGCGTCATCTCCCACGGCGGCAACACCATCGGCCAGCACGCCATGCTCTGGGCCGTGCCCGGCACCGGCACCATCGTCTGCGTCACCGCCAACGGCGGCCACAGCGGCGCCTTCACGCGGGCCGTGGCCAGGGAGCTGTTCGCGGAGCTGGACGGCCTGACCGTGCCGCCCCTGCTGGGCCCGCCGGAGACGCCCGTCGAGGTGGACACCGAGCGCTTCACCGGCGTCTACGAGCGGGCGGGCGCCCGGCTGACGGTGTCGATCCGCGACGGGGAGCCCTGGTTGCGGCACGAGGCCACCGGGCCGCTGGCCCACATGCTGCCGGAGCCGGAGGAGTGCGTGCTCGTGCCGGTGGACGAGGTCACGTTCGTGTGCAGGATGGCCGGCTCGCCGGACTGGACGTCCGCCGTGTTCTACGTGCTGCCCGACGGCTCCCCGTACGTGCACCTCGGCGCCCGGGCCACCCCCAAAACCGGCTGAAAGTGGATTATCGTGACCCGATGAGGAACCGCCCGCGCGCCAGCCTCGCGCGGATCCTCCAGGACCTCGGGACCACGGTGATCGACGTGGCCGCCTCCCCCGGCGACCTCGACACCGAGGTCACCGGCGTGCACATCTACGACCCTCTCGACGAGCTGATCGTCCCGGCCGGCGGGATCCTGCTCGCGGTGGGAGTGCAGGGCGCGGACGGCATCCGCGCCCTGCTCGGGCGGGTGCCGGGGGCCGCGGGCGTCGTCGTCAAACTGCCGGTGGACGTGGACGAATGCGTGCGCGCCACCGTGCTGGAAACCGGCGTGGCGGTGCTCGGCCTCACCAGGGGTGCCTCCTGGGCCCAGGTGGCCGCGCTGCTGCGGTCCCTGCTGGCCGAAGGCGACCTGGCCGAGCCCGGGCAGGAGCCGCAGGGCGACCTGTTCTCGCTGGCGAACGCCATCTGCGCGCTCCTCGACGCGCCCGTCACGATCGAGGACAGGTCCTCGCGGGTGCTGGCGTACTCCGGGCGGCAGGAGGATGCCGACCAGGGCCGGATCGAGACCGTGCTCGGCCGCCAGGTCCCCGAGCACTACCTGCGCATGCAGGAGGAGCAGGGCGTCTTCAAACGGCTCTACCAGAGCTACGAGCCCATCTACATGGAGCTCGACGACGACACCGTCATCAACCGGGCCGCCGTCGCCGTGCGCGCCGGGGACGAGATCCTCGGCTCCATCTGGGCGGCCGTGCACGAGCCGCTCAGCGCGCAGCGGCAGCGCGCGCTCGCCGACGCCGCCAAGATCGTCGCGTTGCGGCTGCTGCGTGAGCGGGCCGGGGCCGACACCCAGCGGCGGCTGCGCGCCGACCTGCTGTCCACCGTGCTGGCGGGCGGCGCGGACGCGGCCGAGGCGGCCGAACGGCTCGGCATCGCGACCACCCGCCTGTGCGTGCTCGCGGCCCAGCTCGCCGACGCGCCCGCCGGCGTCTCGGCCGCCGACCCGGCCCGCGGCGAGAGCGACCGGCAACGCTTCTGCGACGCGCTCGCGCTGCACGTCGGCGCCATCCATCCCAAGGCCGCCGCCGCGCTCGTCGGCTCCGTCGCGTACGCGGTGCTGCCCCTGCACTCCGGCGGTGAGGAGGAGGCGCGGGCCGTGCGCGTGGCCGAGAGCTTCCTGGCCAGGGTCGGGCCCCGGCACGCCGCCAACATCGGCGTGGGCCGCCTGGCGCTCAGCCTCGCCCAGGTCGCCCGGTCGCGAGCCGACGCCGACCGGGCGCTGCGCGTCCTGCGCGGCCGCGGCACCACCGGCCAGGTCGCCGGATACGCCGCCGTGCACTTCGAGTCGCTGCTGCTCCAGGTCGCCGACGTGGCCGCCGCGGAGGAGCAGGCGCCCACCGGCCCCTACCAGCGGCTGCTCGACCACGACGCCGAGCACGGCACCGAGCTGGCGGTCACGTTGCGGGCGTATCTGGACGCGTTCGGGGACGTGGGCATCGCCTCGGCCCGGGTGCACGTTCACCCGAACACCTTCCGCTACCGGCTCAAACGCCTCGTCGAGATCAGCGGCCTCGACCTGTCCGATCCGGATGCCCGGCTCACGGCGATGTTGCAGATGCGGATCTTCGGCCGGTAGCACGAGCCGCCCCCGGTTTTTCGTGACCCGGCACGAAGAACCTGCTGAGACGAGCGACGAAGGTGGTGCACACCCCCCACGCTCGTCTGGAGTTCCGATGAGAAGATCAGCGGCCCTCACCGCGCTCGCCCTGCTCGCGGCCGCCTGCGGAAGCTCGGGAGGGGGCGGCGGGCCGGCCGGGGGCGGCACGTTCACGTACGCCATCCCGGCCGACCCCGGCATCCTCGACCCCGCCATGGGTGTGCTCACCGTCACCAACACCACGCTCTCGCTGGCCTATGACACGCTCGTGAACCTGTCCCCCGACGGCAAGGTCGTCTCGGGGCTGGCCGAGAAGTGGGACGTCCGGCCCGACTCCGTCACCTTCACCCTGCGCAAGGGCGTCACCTGCTCCGATGGCGCGCCGCTGACCCCCTCCGACGTCGCCGCGAGCGTCAACCACATCGCCGACCCGGCCACCAAGTCGCCCATCTACGGCGTGCTGGTGCCCACCGGGATGAAGGCCGAGGCCGACGACGCGGGCGGGACGGTGACGCTGTCCATGCCCAAGCCGTTCAGCTTCATCCTGGAGAGCGCGCGGGCCATCTTCATCGTCTGCGGCAAGGGCGTGAAGGACCGTTCGCTGCTGGCCCGCTCGACCTCCGGCAGCGGCCCGTACCAGCTGACGGAGGCGGTGCCGAGCGACCACTACACGTTCAAGGCCCGCCGGGACTACGCCTGGGGGCGGCAGGGCGCGACGGCCAAGGACGTGCCGGAGACGGTGGTGCTGAAGGTGGTGCCGAACGAGCAGACCGCGGCCAACCTGCTCGTGTCCGGCTCCATCAACGGCGCCGTCTTCTTCGGCCCCGACCGCGCCCGCCTGGAGGCGAGCCCGGGCGTCGGCAAGAAGGTGATCTCGCAGGGGAACGGGCAGTTCTTCTACCACCAGGGCGACGACAGGCCCGCTCACGACCCCGCCGTGCGCAAGGCGCTCACCCAGGCCGTCAATCTCAAGGAACTGGCCGGGATCGCCTCCAGCAACACCGGCCGGCCCGCCACGGGGCTCGTCCTGGAACCACGTCCCTGTCAGGGTGACAGCGTGACCGGGCACGTGCCCGCCTTCGACCCCGCCGCCGCCGCGGCCGCGCTGGACGCCGCCGGCTGGAAGGCCGGGGCCGACGGGGTGCGGACCAAGGGCGGGCAGCGGCTGACGTTGCGGCTCATGTACGCGACGACCAGGGGAGCGGGGGTGCAGGCCGCGGCCGAGTACCTGGGCGCCGCCTGGAAGAAGGCGGGAGCCGAGGTGAAGCTGAACGGCATGATCGACACCAAGGTCTCGGAGTCGCTCAATGCCACCCAGGACTGGGACGTCGCCTGGTTGCCCATCGGCGTCACGCTGCCCAGCCAGCTCGCCGGCTTCCTGTCGGGTCCCGCCGCGCCCAAGGGCGCCAACTTCGCCCACCTGTCCAACTCGCGGTACGAGTCGCTGATCGCCAAGGCCAGCCTGGTGCCGGCCGCCGAGGGGTGCCCGTTGTGGCTGCAGTCGGAGTCGGCCCTGTTCGAGGACGCGGATCTGGTGCCCGTGGTGGAGAACACGGTGCTGCAGGCGAGCAAGGGCGGCACGTACGAGATGCAGTCCGGGTTCTTCGTGCCCACCTCGATCCGGCTGACGGCGGGAGGCTGAATGAACGACGGTGCTGAGCACGGTCCTGACCGGGTGTCCAACGGCGGTGCGACGGTGCCGCTCACGGGGCCGACGGGGATCGGGGAGGTCGCCGTGGAGGTGGCGACGGAGGGCGGGGCACCCGTGCGCTCGCCGGTGGTCGGGCGGAGGGTGCGGGTGGGGGTGCGCCGGCTGGTGCGGTTCGCCGTGTCGCTGGCCGTGCTGATGATCGCGTCCTTCGCGATGATCCACCTCATCCCCGGCGACCCCGTGCGCGCCGCCCTGGGACCGGCGGCGCCCGTGGAGCTGGTCGAGGCGCGTAAGACGGCCCTCGGCCTGGATCGGCCGCTGCCCGAGCAGTTCGTGACCTACGTGACCCACGTTATGTCCGGAAATTTCGGGACCTCGTTCCTCACGGGCGAGCCGGTCGGCGAGGTCATCTCGGCCAGGCTCCCCAACACCCTGACCCTGGCCCTCCTCGCCACCGCCCTGTCCCTGCTGGTGGCGATCCCGCTGGGCATGTGGGCCGCCATCCGCACCGAGAACGGCCGCAACCGCGGCACCGAGCTCACCTTCAGCGCCACCACCGGCACCGCCGTGGCCGTGCCCGAGTTCCTGTACGCCATCGCCCTGGTGGCCGCGTTCGCCATCGGGCTCGGCTGGTTCCCGCCGGCGGGCAAGGCGGGGCCGGAGACGTACATCCTGCCCGTCGTCGCCCTCGCGGCCGGCCCGATCGCGATGATCGCCCGCATCTCGCGCGTCGAGACACTGCGCGAGCTGGGCAAGGACTACGTACGGCTGGCCAGGGCCAAACGCCTGCCCGCCGCCCGGCTGCACCTCAGGCACGTGCTGCCCAACACGCTCACGGCCACCCTCACCGTCGGCGGCCTGCTGCTGACCTCGCTCATCGCGGGCGGCGTCCTCGTCGAGTACGTCTTCGCCTGGCCCGGCCTCGGCCTGAAGATCGTCGAGGCGATCACGCAGAAGGACTACCCGGTCGCCCAGGGCGTGATCCTCGTCTACGGCGCGATCGTGCTGGTCGTGAACCTCGCCGTGGACCTGGTGCTCGGCGCCCTCGACCCCACCTCCGAGATCAGGGAGGCCTGATGCCCGGAGGCACCACAGGCGACAGGCCCGCCGGCGGCAGGATCAGGTTCCGGTGGAGCGGCCCGGGCGTCGCGGGTGTGGTGCTGGTGGCGCTCATGGCCGTGCTGGCCGTCGTCGGCCCGCTCGTCTGGGGCGACACGGCCGAGCGCATCGACGCCGCCGCCATCCTCCAGGGAACCTCTCCCGAACACCCGCTCGGCACCGACAACCTGGGCCGCGACCTCCTGGCCCGGGTCCTGGTCGCAGGCAGGTTCTCGCTCGCCCTGGCCCTGGCCGCCACCCTCATCGGCGCCGTGGCCGGCACCATCCTCGGCACCCTCCCCTCCGTGCTCCCCAGACGCGCCGCCAGGCTGGCCACCGGCACGGTCAACGCCCTGGTGGCGTTCCCCGGGCTGCTGCTGGCCATGTTCACGGCGGTCGTCTCGGGGCTGGGAGCGCGTGGCGCGGTGCTCGGCATCGGCGTGGCCATCGCACCCGGCTTCGCCCGGCTCACCCAGACGCTGGCCGCCACGGTCGCCGGCGCCGACTACGTCTCGGCCGCCCGCATGCTCGGCGTGCCGCGCCGCCGCATCCTGGCCAGGCACGTGCTGCCCAACATCGCCGAGCCGCTCATCCTCAACCTCGCCCAGGCCCTCGGCGGCGCGCTGCTCGGCCTGGCCGGGATGTCGTTCCTGGGGCTCGGGGTGCAGCCGCCGGACTTCGACTGGGGGCGGCTGCTGTTCGACGGCTTCCCGCGGATCTACGTGACGCCCGAGGTGGCGCTCGGCCCGGCCGCCGCCGTCGCGCTCGCCGGCATCGGCTTCAACCTGCTGGGCGATGCGCTGGCCAGGGCCGCCGCCCGCACCCCCGTACCGCGCGAAGAGGCCAGGACCCACGAGAAGGAGACGGAGAGCGCGCCGGAGCCCGGTGCGGTGCTGGAGGTGCGGGACCTGACGGTCACGTTTCCCGGCGGCGGCACCCCCGTGCGGGAGTTGTCGCTGACCGTGGCGCCCGGCGAGATCGTCGGCCTCGTCGGCGAGTCCGGCAGCGGCAAGAGCCTCACCGCCGCCGCGATCGGCGGGCTCGTGCCGTATCCGGGCACGGTCACCTACGGGCGGCTGCACCTGGGCGGCAGGGACGTCGCCACGCTGTCGGGCAAGGAGCTCGGCACCGCGCTCGCGATGGTGTTCCAGGACCCGCTCGCCGCGCTCAACCCGGCGCTCAAGGTCGGCGGCCAGCTCGCCGAGGTGGCCGTCGTGCACCAGGCCGCGAGCCGGGCCGAGGCCCGCCGCCGCGCCGTGGACCGGCTCGGCCACGTGCACCTGCCCGAGCCCGCCAAGCACGCCGGGCAGCACCCGCACGAGTTGTCCGGCGGCATGCGGCAGCGGGCCGTGATCGCGATGGGCCTCATGGGCACGCCCCGCCTGGTCGTCGCTGATGAGCCCACGACCGCGCTGGACGTGACCGTCCAGCGGCAGATCCTCCGGTTGCTCCGCGAGGTCGTCGCGGAGACGGGGACGGCGCTGGTGTTCATCTCGCACGACATCGCCGTCGTGGGCGAGCTGTGCGACCGGGTCGTGGTCATGTACGCGGGCCGCGTCGTCGAGGAGCTGCCCGCCGACCGGCTCGCCACCGGCGCCGCGCACCCCTACACCAGGGCGCTGATCGCCTCCCTGCCCGACCTGGACACTGACAGGACCAGGCCGCTGGCCGGCATCCCCGGCACCCAGCCGTCGCCCGCCCAGGTCGGCCCCGGCTGCGCCTTCGCCCCCCGATGCGCCCTGGCCACCGCGCAGTGCACGGCCGAGCGCCCCGAGCTCATTCCGCACGGCCCCGGGCAGCGGGTCGCCTGCTGGGAGGTTTCATGATCATCAAAGATCTGACCGTGCGCTTCGGCGCCTTCACCGCGGTCGACGGCGTCACGCTGGAGATCCCCGACGGCCGCGTCGTGGGGCTCGTCGGCGAGTCGGGATCGGGCAAGTCCACGCTGGCCAGAGCCGTCTGCGGGCTGGTCCCGCACACCGGGAGCGTCGAGGGCGCCCGCCGCGTGCAGATGGTGTTCCAGGACCCGTACGCGTCGCTGAACCCCCGCATGACCGTCGGCCGCACCATCGCGGAAGGCGCCGGGGCGGGCGAGGTGGAGCGGCTGCTCGGCCTCGTACGGCTGCCGGCCGAGCTGGCATCCCGCTACCCGCGCGAGTTGTCCGGCGGCCAGCGGCAGCGCGTCGCGATCGCCCGCGCCCTGGGCGGCGACCCGGGCCTGCTGGTCGCCGACGAGATCACCAGCTCGCTCGACGTGTCCGTGCAGGGCGCGGTGCTCAACCTGGTCCGCGGGCTGCGCGACGAGCTGGGACTGTCGATGTTGTTCATCTCGCACAACCTGGCCGTGGTCAGGTACGTGGCCGACGTGGTTGCCGTCATGCACCGGGGCCGCCTGGTCGAGGTCGGGCCCACCGAGCGGGTCGTCGGCAAGCCGGCACACGACTACACGCGCGCCCTGCTGGAGGCGGTGCCCAGGCTCAGAGGCTGATCCACTCCGTGGCGGTGGTCACCTCGTCCAGCACGGACTGGATCGGCTCGACGCCGAGCCCCGGCCGGGTCGGCACCTCCAGGTGCCCGTCCGCCAGTTCGAACGGCTCGGTGATGTCGGTCGCGTAGTAACGCCGCGAACCGGAGGTGTCGCCGGGCAGCGTGAACCCGGGCAGCGCCGCCAGCGCCACGTTCGCCGCCCGGCCGAGGCCCGTCTCGAGCATGCCGCCGCACCACACCGCGACCCCGTTCGCCCGGCACAGGTCGTGGATCCTGCGCGCCTCCAGGTAGCCGCCGATCCGGCCCGGCTTGATGTTCACGATCGAGCACGAGCCGAGCGCGATCGCGGCGGCGGCGTGCTCGGCCGACTCGATCGACTCGTCCAGGCAGATCGGCGTCCGCAGCAGCTTGGCCAGCTTGGCGTGCTGGACCAGGTCGTCGTTGGCCAGCGGCTGCTCGATCAGCAGCAGGTCGAACGCGTCCAGCCGGGCCAGCCGGGGGGCGTCGGTGAGGGAGTAGGCGGCGTTCGCGTCCACCTGGAGCAGCAGGTCGTCGCCGAACCGCTCGCGTACGGCCCGGACCGGCTCGACGTCCCAGCCGGGCTCGATCTTGAGCTTGATGCGGACGTACCCCTCGCCGAGGTAGCCCTCGACGGCGTCCAGCAGCTGCGGGATCGAGTCCATGATGCCGACCGACACCCCGCACGGCACCCGGGGACGGGCCGCGCCGAGGAAGCGGCCGAACGACTCTCCCGCCGCCCGCAGCTGCGCGTCCAGCACGGCCGTCTCCAGCGCGGCCTTGGCCATGCGATGGCCCTTGATCGGTTCGAGGGCGCGGGCGACGTCGTGCACGTCGAGGCTCTTCGGCAGCGCGGGCAGCAGGAAGCGGCGGATCACCTCGACGGCGCCGTCGGTGTATTCCGAGGAGTAGAGCGGCTCCGCCATGGCCACGCACTCGCCCCATCCCTCGGCGTCCGGCGTCACGATCCTGACCAGCAGAATGTCGCGGGAGGTCTCGGTGCCGAAAGAGGTGCGGAACGGCGCCACCAGCGGCATCGCGATCCGCCGCAGCTCTACTCCAGTGATCTTCACGTCTTCTCCACTACGTAGTAGGACTTGCCGGAAAACCCCGTGACCGTGCGGCCCTCGGCCATCAGACCCCCCAGCACGTCGCGTACGGCGTGCCGCCACGCCTTGGCCGTTCCCGGGTCCGCGCGGCGCAACCCCTCGATGTCGGCGGGCACGGCCACCAGCACGGTCCCCGCGTCGATCGGGCCGGGCACCGGTCGCCCGCCCTCGTCGGCCAGCGCGACGACCGCGTCACCGGGCACCGGCGTGACCTGCGGCTCCCGCCGCGCCAGCGCCGCCACGTGCGGCTCGGTCAGCGGCCACTCGGCGAGCAGGCGATCGGACTCGTCGCCCTGGTTGATCACGTCGGTCATGACGCCGTAGAAGCACGGCAGGTACTCGCGCGGCCGCGCGCCCAGCTTGGCCAGGTTGAAGTGGGCGTTGCGGCGCACCAGCGGGTCGTAGGTCCAGGTGATGCGCTCCAAGCCGCGCTCCAGGGCCCAGCGGCGCTGGTGCAGCTTGAGCTCCAGCCCGATGCCGCGGCCCGCCGCCGCGCCGGTGACGTGCGAGTGCAGCGCGGCGCCGGCCGCCAGGAACCCGACCGAGCCGCCGACGAGTCGGTCACCCTCGAAGGCGCCGGCCACATAGCCGCCCGCGTGGGACAGCGCCCGCATCAGCTCCAGCGTGATGGGCGGGTCACCGGGGGCGAAGTGCCAGATGTCATCGAACACCCCGTAGACCCGCTCGAACTCCGCCATCTCGTGGAGCTCCCTGACCTCGATCAACCTGCCGCTCCTCCTCGTGGATGCTCACTGGCGACGGTATGTCATGGTGCGCCTGCCGGGATTCGTGCGGCACCACCAAGACAAGCGCCCTGCTTCGTCGGAGTCACCCAGCGGGTGCGGGCTTGCGAGGGGGCGGCGGCCGAGTGCGGCTAGCGGGTGCCCGCGCAGGGGGCGATGACGATCCGGCTGGGCGCCTCCTGGCTGAGGCGGACCGACTCCAGCGGGACCGTGACCTCGGGAGTGCGGTAGCGGCCGCCGGAGAAGCGCGCGGCCAGGCAGGCGCGCACCGCCGCCGCCGTCACGTCCCCGTCGAGCGAGCTGCGCCCGTCGGGCCAGATCTCCACCACGCACGGCCCCGGCTGCGCGGCCAGCGCGAGCCCCGCGACGGTCGCCCCGGCCAGCGCGCCGAGGTCGGCTTTCGTCCAGCCGTAGTGCCACATGCCCGCCGCCACCACGGGCGCCGCAGGGCAGCAGCCGGGGGCGGTGAGCACCACGTCCAGCCCCTGCGACAGCGCCTTGGCGATCTCCTCGGCCCCGCGCGCGGCCAGGGTGCCGGTCCGCATCCCGGGGAACACCGGCACCGGGTCGCCGCCCGTCGCGTAAATGAGCTTGACGCCCGTTTCGAGAGGTCCGGGACCGCCGTCGCGCCACCCGCAGGCGACGACGTCGAGCGACTCGGCAGCCCGCCATGTGCCGATACGCAGCATGTTTCCTTGACTACCCTTTGCCGCGAACCATCACACACTGTCACGCTCATCGGCAACGGCGCGATCGGCGTCCTGTACGAGGCGGGTGTGAACGGCTACCGATCGAGGACGTGCAGGGCGTGCCGGCTGTCGCCCAGCGCCAACGGCCCCGCGTCGGTGCAGGTCACCACGTCCGCCACCCGGGCCCCGAACAGGTCGGGCACGTAGATGGCGGGTTCGAGGCAGAACGTCATCCCAGGAGCCAGCGCGGTGTCCTCACCCGGCCGCGGCCCTTCGTCGGGCCCCAGGCCGACGCCCCGGCCGACGTGCGCCGCCGCGAACCGTCCGTACCCGCTCCCGTCGATCACCTCACCGACGGCCCTGGCCAGCTCCGCGACCGGGACCTCGGGCCTGATGGCGGAGAGCGCCGCCCGATGCGCGGCCAGCACCACCGAGTACATCGCCTCGAAATCCTCGGGCGGCTCCGCCACGGCGAACACGCGGGCGACCTCCGCGCAGTAACCGCCCCACCGCCCGCACACGGACACCGTCAGGGCGTCCCCCGGATTGATCACCCGCTCCCCGGGCACGTGCGCGGGCCGCGCCGTGTGCTCGCCCGCCGCCACCCGCAGCGACAGCACCTCCTCGCACCCGGACTCCAGCAGCAGCAACCGCAGCCGGTACGCCATCGCCCGCTCGCTCGCCCCGAACCACGACAACTCCCGCGCCTGCCGCAGCACCCCTTCCGCCGCGGCCACCGCCTGCCCGATGGCCTCGATCTCGTACGGCTCCTTGCGCAGCCGCAGCGGCTCCAGCACCGAGGAAGCGGGGACGAGCTCGGCCTCGATCGTCAGCCCGAACAGCTCGCGCACCCGCATCTCCGGATCCACCCCCACCCGCCGCGCCCCCTCGGGCACCAGCCCGGCCGGCTCATCGGTCTCGACGACCGCGTCCCGGGTCACCACGAGGAACGCGCCGTCGCCACCGCCGAGGAACCGGAAGTCGGGCGAGGGCCGCAACACCAGGGCATCGACCCGGGCCCGTGCCATGGCGGCACGCACAGCCTGCAACCGCCCGCCGGCCCGCGGTCCGTCCGCCTCCCGCGCCGCGTCCGCAGGCGGCGCGGGCGTGTCGTCGGCCCCCGGCGTCACTTCGGCTCGTGCAGCCAGCAGGCGACCGGCCCGAAGTCCGGCTCCTTCTCGCGGCACACGTCCATCACCAGCGGACAGCGGGGGCTGAACCGGCACCCTTGCGGGGGGTTCGCGGGATCGGGCACGTCACCGGGCAACTCCGCGGGCAGCACCCCCATCCCGTCAGCCTTGGGAATGGCCCGCAGCAGAGCCTGCGTGTACGGATGCCGCGGATCCGCCCAGACCTCGGCCGTGTCGCCCACCTCGACGATCTTGCCCAGGTACATGACGGCGATCCGGTCGGCGATCAGCCGCACCACGGACAGGTCGTGGCTGATGAACAGCAGCCCCGCGCCCGCATCCACCGCCAGGTCCCGCATCAGCCGGGCGACCTGCGACTGCGCGGAGGCGTCCAGCGCGGAGATGGGCTCGTCGCCGATCAGCAGCCGCGGCCGGGCCGCCAGCGCCCGGGCGATGGCGATCCGCTGCCGCTGCCCGCCCGAGAACTCGTGCGGGTGCCCGCCCGCGAAGTCACGCGGCAGCCCGACGCGTTCCAGCAGGTCGGCCGGGGTGGTGGCGGTGTCCCGCACGGTACGCAGGCCGTCGGCGATCTGGTCGCCGACCCGGCGACGAGGGTTCAGCGACGCGTACGGATCCTGGAACACCATCTGGATCCCGGTCAGCTTCCTGCGCCGCAGCCCGAGCGGCGTCACCGGCTGCCCCTCGAACGCGATCGAGCCCGCGGTGATCGGGTTCAGCCCGCAGACCGCGCGGGCCAGCGTCGACTTGCCGCACCCGGACTCGCCGACCAGGCCGACCACCTCACCCGGGCGCACGGTCAGGCTGGCCCCCGCCACCGCCCGCACGACGGGACGGCCGGGGGAGCGGTGCTCGACGACCAGATCGTCAATGGTCAGCAGGCTCATCGCCCTCCCTCCTCGGACCTCTCGGCAGACGCGGCCGGCTCGGCTGGCGAGTTGAGGACGGCGTCCGGCAGGGAGTCGAGCAGCGCGCGGGTGTAGGCGTGCGCCGGTTCCCGCAACACCCGCCCACGCGGCCCGGACTCCACGACCAGCCCGTCCTTCATCACGCTCACCTCGTCGGCCACCGCCGACATCACCCCCAGGTCATGGGTGACCAGCAACACGGCCAGTCCGAGCTCGTCGCAGAGCCCGCGCAGCAGCCGCAGCACCCCGGCCTGCACGGTCACGTCCAGCGCCGTGGTCGGCTCGTCGGCGATCAGCACCTTGGGCGAGCAGGCCAGCGCGATGGCGATCGCGATCCGCTGCCGCATCCCGCCGGAGAACTGGTGCGGGAACCGCCCGTACGCCTGCTCCGGGCCCGGAATGCGTACCTTGCCGAGCAGTTCCACCGCCCGCGCCCTCGCCTCCGCCTTGCCCAGCCGCAGGTGGTGCCGCATGTGCTCGGTGAGCTGCCTGCCGATCGTCAGCATCGGATGCAGGCTGGTCGCCGGGTCCTGGAACACCATGGCGACCTCGCCGCCACGCACCCGGTTCAGCTCCTTGCCGGGCAACGCCAGCAGGTCGCGCCCGCCCAGCCGGATCGCACCGGACACCCGCGCGCCGTGCGGCAGCAACCCGAGCACGGCCAGCCCGGTCATCGTCTTGCCCGACCCGCTCTCCCCGGCCAGCCCGTGCACCCGGCCCGCCTCGAGCGTGAGATCGACGCCGCGCAGGATCTCCTTGCCGCGGATCGACACCTTCAGCCCGCTGATGTCCAGCGTCACAACGCACGCTCCTTGATCGCGCGAGCGGTACGGGGATCGAGCGCGTCCCGCAACGTGTCACCGAGGAAGTTGAACGCCAGTACCACCGTCAGGATCGCCAGCCCCGGGAACGTCGCCACCCACCAGCTGTCGAACACCTCCACCCCCGAGGCCACCATCGCCCCCCACTCGGGAGAGGGCGGCTTGGCGCCCAGCCCCAGGAACGACAGGCCGGACAGCAGCAGCAGCGCGGTGCCGATGTCGAGCGTGGCCAGGACGAGGACCGGGCCCGTCACGTTCGGCAGCACGTCCACCCGCAGCGACCGCCACACCGAGAAGCCCAGCAGCCGCCCGCTCAGCACGAACTCCCGCTCCCGCACCCCCAGCACCAGCCCGCGGGTGACCCGGGCATAGGCGGGCCAGGCCACCACCAGCACGGCCAGCACCGCGTTGGCCAGGCTCGCCCCCAGCGCCGCCGCCACCACCATGGCCAGGATCACGGTCGGGAACGCGAACACCAGGTCCGCCACCCGCATGATCGTCTCGTCCACCCACCGGCCGAAGTACCCGGCGCACGCCCCGAGCAGGCCGCCGATCAGCACCGACAGCGCCACCAGCAGCAACGTCAGCGGGATCGAGACCCGCGCCCCGTACATGACGCGGCTCAGGATGTCGCGCCCGAGCTGGTCGGTGCCGAACCAGTGCCCGGGCCCGGGAGCGGCCAGCCGCGGCAGTTCCTGGGCGAGGGGGTCGTGCGGCGCCAGCACGGGGGCGGCCAGCGCGACGACCAGCCAGGCCACGGCCAGCACGCCGCCCACGACGGCCAGCGGCTGCCGCCACGCCTCGGGCAGCCGCCCCAGCAGAGGGCGTCTCATTGCAGCCTCACTCGGGGATCGATGACGCCGTACAGGACGTCCACGATCAGGTTGATGACCAGGTAGACGACGCCCACGACCAGGCCGACGCCCATGACGGCGGGCAGGTCCAGGGTGGTGGCGCTCTTGTACGCGTACTGGCCGACGCCCGGCCAGGCGAAGATCGCCTCGACCAGTACGGTGCCGGACAGCAGGCTGCCGAACGCCAGTCCCGCCACGGTGATGATGGGCACCAGGGCCGAGCGCAGCACGTACCGGAAGAGGATCACCCGGCCCGGCAGGCCCTTGGCCCGGGCGGCGCGGACGTAGTCCTGCCCGAGCACCTCCAGCACCGCGGAGCGGGTGAACCGGGTGAGCAGCCCGATCGTGTAGAGCGCCAGCACCAGCGCGGGCGTGATCAGGTGGCCGACGGCGGAGGCGAAGACGTCCCACCGGCCGGCCAGCAGCGCGTCCACCGTCTGCAGCCCCGTCACGGCCGGGGCCGGGTCGAGCGCCGCGTCCACCCGGCCGCTGCCCGGGGTGAGCTGCAGCCGGTAGAAGAACACGTAGAACGCGACCAGCGCCAGCCAGAACGTCGGGACCGAGATGCCGATCAGGCTCAGCACCCGCAGCGCGTGGTCGGGCAGCCGGTCCCGGCGCAGAGCGGCCACGACCCCGAACGCGACACCCAGCACGAGCGATACCAGGATCGCCGCCCCGGCCAGCTCCAGCGTCGCCGGGACGAACTCGGCCAGGTCCTCGCTGACCGGCCGGTGGCTCTGCTGGCTGGTGCCCAGGTCGCCCTGGACCAGGCCCTGCAGGTGCAGGGCGTACTGCTGCCAGAGCGGCTTGTCCAGGCCGTGGTCGGCCCGCCACTGCGCCACGATGGCGGGGTCGCCGAGCGCCCGCTGGCCGAGGTT
Source organism: Nonomuraea marmarensis (assembly GCF_043197025.1). Taxonomy (NCBI): domain Bacteria; kingdom Bacillati; phylum Actinomycetota; class Actinomycetes; order Streptosporangiales; family Streptosporangiaceae; genus Nonomuraea; species Nonomuraea marmarensis. The sequence goes on along the minus strand of NZ_JBICRM010000012.1, from coordinate 74,021 downwards.
GGCGGCGGCGGGGTCGCCGGGGACGAGGTTCGTCAGGACGAACGTGACAACCGTGATGCCCCACGCCATGAGGACGGCCAGCAGGATGCGCCGGATGAGGAAACGCGCGAGCGGATGCACGGACCGCTTACTTCACGCCGAGGTCGGCGACGTCGACCGTCCAGACCGGGTGGTACTCCAGCCCGGTCACCGACCCCGCCGTCACGATGTTCTGGCTCGGCTGGATCAGCGGGATGAACGGCCCCGACGCGTTGAGCTTCGTCTGCACGTCGGCGTAGGCGGTCTTGCGGGCGTCGTCGCCGATCGCCGTGGCCGCCTGCTCACCCGCGGCCTCGATCTCCTTGGCCGCGCCCGCCTTCCAGCCGGCCCGCAGCCCCACCAGCTTGCCGGGCAGGAACGCCAGGTAGTCGCTGGGGTCCGGGTAGTCGGGGCCCCAGTACCACAGGCCCAGCTCCTCCTTGCCGTTGCGGTAGTTGTCCAGCGCCGCCGTCACGGGCGCGGGCTGGAGGTCCACCGTGATGCCGACCTCCTTGAGGTTGGCCTGGATGCGCTCGGCCAGCGGCTGGAACGACAGCCCGTTCACGGTCAGCTCGCTCGGGTACTCCAGCTTGACGGTCGGGTTGGCGACCCCGCTGGCGGCCAGCGCCGCCTTGGCGCCCTCGACGTCCCGCTTGGCGCCCTGGTCGGCGGGCAGCGCGCCGAGCAGCTGCGACGGGATGACACCCGGCGCCTGTGTCGAGCCCTCGCCGGCCAGCTCCAGCAGCCCCGCGTAGTCCACGCCCTTGCGCACCGCCTCCACGAACTTGGCGTTCGGCGTGGTCTTGCTGATCGCGGAGTCCTGGTTGGCCAGCAGGAAGATGACATTCGCCGAGGCGGTCTTCTTGACCTGCAGGCTCGGGGGCATGCCGGTGACCTGGTCACCCGACAGGTTGAGCGCGACCTGGCTGTCGCCTCGCTGCACGTTCAGCTTCTGCGTGGCGGCCTCGACGTTGCGGATGACGACCTTGTCGTAGGCGGGCTTGGTCCCGTAGTACTTGGGGTTCGCCTTGAGCGTGACCTGGCTGCTCACGTTGAACGACTCGATCAGGTACGGGCCCGAGCCGGCCGAGGCCGAGTTCAGGTACTGCTCGGCCTTGTCCTGGGGGTCGGTGGTCGCGCCGTGCTCCTTGGCGACCTTGCTGTTGATGATGCCGAGCGCCGGGTTGGGCAGGATGTAGGGCAGCGCCGGATTCGCCGCCTTCGACGTCAGCGTGATCGTCGAGTCGTCGGTCTTGGCCACCTCGACGCCGTCCAGCAGGAACGACGGCGTGCCCTTCATGTCACGCACCCGGGTCAGCGAGAACACCACGTCGTCGGCCGTCACCGGCGACCCGTCGGCGAACGTGGCGCCCGGCTTCAGCTTGAGCGTCAGCGTCTTGCCGTCCGCGGCCAGCTCGTACGACTCCGCCAGCGCCGGCACCGGCTTGGTCACGTCCGCCCCGTCGAACGTCAGCAGCGTCTCGTAGACCGCCTTGCCGACGATGAGCCCCGTCGGCTCGTACGTGCGCCCCGGGTCGGCCGTCTTGAGGTCGAAGGACGTGTCGATGACCAGGGTCTTGCCCCCGGAGGCCGCGGGGGTCTGGGAACTGCCTCCGCCGCTTCCGCAGGCGGCGAGGGCGAGTGCACCGGCGAGCAGTACAGCCGCCGTCTGCGAGCGGGTCGCCATGTAGGTCCTCCAAAATGGACGTTCGGCAGAAGGATGCCGAGGATTGTCCGGCAGAACGTCCAGGCACCGTGCAGTCGCTGAGACGTATATAAAGGTCGATGAGGTAATGATGAGTGAAATTTCCAGAAATGGGGTCGGCGGTGGCGGTCAGGCTGGACGGATCGGAATCGGTCTGGAGCTGGACGACGTCCACCTGAAGATCCTCGAGGTCCTGCGCGAGAACGGCAGGATCTCGGTCGCGGCCCTGGCCGAGCGGGTGGGCATCTCCCGGGCGAACGCCTACACCCGCTTCGAGGCGCTGCGCGCGGACGGCGCGATCAAGCGGTTCACCGCCGAGATCGACCACGTGAGAGCCGGGCTCGGCATCACCGCGTTGATCTTCGTCACGGTACGCCAGCAGATGTGGAAGCAGTTCAGGGCCGAGCTGGCCAGGATGCCGGAGGTGGAGTACTGCGCGATCACCACCGGCCAGCACGACGCCATGATCCAGGTACGCGTGTCGGACGTGGCCGCGGTGCACACCATGGTGACCGAACGCCTGGCCAACATCCCGGCGGTCAAGGCGACGGAGACGGTGTTCATCCTGGACGAGGTGCTCAGGCGGCCGTACGTGCTGCCCAGCGACCGCGGCGGTGATCGAGACCGGGCCCGCTCCGCGCGGCGACCGGCCCAGGAGACGCAGGGTGACGTGCCGCTCGGCAAGATGCGCTTCGTCGGCGCCGCCGAGGGCCGGGCCGCCCTGCGCAAGGACGACTAGCCGCCGACCTCGGCGCACACGCTCACGTGCAGCGTGTCGTCCCCGTCGAACCTGAACTCCTCCACCAGGCGCAGCAGCCCGTCGTCCCCGGTCTCGACGCGGCTGCTGCTCTGCCCGCCCGCCTTCCCCCCGGCCTTCAACGCGTGCGCGTACGCGATGGACACCCGGTCACCGTCCCGCGTGCCGACGAAGCGCCCGTGGGTCACGGTGTCGCCGGTGTAGCTGCCCCACACCACCCCGTCGGCCTCCCAGTACCGGAACTCCGTAGGGTCGTCCTGGCTGACCACGCTCGCCGTCGAGCTCACCATCACGAATGTGCGGCCGTTGAGATTCACGCCCCCCATGGTCCCGATATTTCCGAAATATCAGCATGCGGATGGACGGATGGTGAGGACACCGGTCAATGATCGGCAATCCGTCCAGCCGGACCCCGCGCGGCGGGCCGTACGAAAGCACCTCAGTATCGCTGGGCCGGGATCGCAGGTGAGCCCCGGCGCCTCTCAATCCATGAGCTTGGTGGTGAGCGCCACCCGGGAGCTGACCCCGAGCTTGGCATAGGCGTTGCCCAGGTGATATTCGATCGTCTTCACGCTCAGCACCAGCTCCCTGGCCACCTGCCGGTTCGTCATCCCGGTCGCCACCAGCCGCGCCACCGCCTGCTCCTGCGGCGTCAGCCCCAGCAGCGGTGAGGCGCCCGACTCCGTCCGCGGCAGCCCGCACGCGCTCAGCTCCCGCTCGCACCGGTGCACGTAGGGGACCGCCCCCAGCCGGGTGAACAGCTCCAGCCCCGCCCCCAGCTGCGCCTGCGCCTGCTTGCGACGCCCCAGCCGGCGCAGGAAGCTCCCGTACGCCAGCCGCAGCCGCGCCTCGTCGAACGGCAGCCCCGCCACCCCCGCGTGCCCGAGCCCGGCGGCGAACGCGGCGTCGGCCAGGTCGTTCTCGTGGCGGGCCGCGTGCAGGCCGCCCCGGCAGCGCGCCGCCGTGGCCAGCGCCGAACGCCGGCCGCGCCGCCCGGCCACCCGCTCCAGTTCGGCCAGGCACTCGTCGGCCCGGTCCAGCTCGCCCAGCCCGGCCAGGGCGTCGACGAGCAGGTCGAGCCACTGCACGATGCCGGGCTCGTGCACCATGTCGTTTGTCTTCACCGCCACCAGCGGCTCCAGCGCCTCGACCGTACGGGCGTGGTCTCCCCTGGCGGCGGCCAGGTGGGCGGCGGCGCTGCACGCGTGCGCCAGGGAGGCCACCGCCCCGTCGCTCGCCCCCTTGCCCGACAGGGCCGCCGCCACGTGCGCCTCGGCCGACGGCCAGTCGCCGCGGGCGGCCGGGACCAGCGCGGCCAGCGCGTGGCAGACGGGCGAGAGCCACTGCTGGTCGGCGTCGTCGGCCACCGACGCCGCGGTCTCGGTGTGCAGCACCGCGTCGTCCCAGCGGCCCGCCCGGTACTCCACCTGGCCCAGCATCGCCATGGCCAGCATGCGGAACGGCACCGAGCGTTCCCCGCACGCGGCCACCGTGCCCGACAGGTCGGCCAGCCCGCCCGCCAGGTCGTCGCTGAACGTCCGCAGCAGCCCGCGCCCGAGCAGCGCGTCCAGCTCGGCGATCGTCGCGGCCGAGGGTGGCGGCAGGTCCCTGGTCGCGGTCAGCGCCGCCTCGATCTCGCCCGAGATGCCCAGCCCGACGAGCTGGGTGTAGCGGTTGTAGTCGATGCTGAAGCGGTAGCCGGGCGAGCTCCTGGCCCGCTCCGCCCAGCGGGCCGCCTGCCCGCCCTCGGCCCTGACCAGGCAGAGCATGGCCAGCTGCTGCGCCGCCCGCGCGGCCAGACCCGACTCGGGCGGGCCCGCTTGCTCCCAGGCGGTGGTGAGTTGCGCCTTGGCCTCCTCGACGTGTCCGCGCACCATGGCCAGGTGGCCGAGCGCGTAGCCGCGTACCGCGGGGTGGGCCTGCGCGGGCAGGCTCGCGGTCAGCCGGGTCGCCTCCTCCACCCGCCCGTCCAGCAGCAGCGCCTCCACCGCCTCGGCGGCCAGCGGCGCCGGATCGCCCGACAGCTCCGCCGCCGCCTTCAGGTGCTCGGCCGCGCTGCCGAACGCGCCGAGCCGTACCTGCTCCCTGCCCAGCTCCGCCAGCTCGCCGGCCAGCTCGGGGCTGGGGCCGGCCACCGCCTCGATGCGGTGCCGCAGCCGCGCCTGCTCGCCCTCGGCCGCCAGCGCCGCCCGCGCGTGCAGCGCCGAGCGGTGCGCGGGGCCGAGGTCGCGGTAGACGGCTGCCCTGATCAGCGGATGCCCGAACGCCGCCACGGGCCCGCGCGCGGAGGACCGTTCCAGCAACACGCCCTCGCTCACCGCCTGCTCCAGCGCCTGCAACGGCTGCTCCACCCCCGCCACCCGGGCCGCCAGGTGCAGCGGGCTCGACATGCCCAGTACGCTCAACGCGCTGACCAGCTCGCGCACCGGCGCCGCGCACCTGGCCACCTTGGCCAGCACCAGCATCGTGTACGAGCGCGGCGCCGGCAGCGGCTGCGCCAGGTCGTCCAGCGCCTCCAGCGGCACCTCCTCCAGCAGCGCCCGCAGGTGCAGCGGCACGCCCTCGGTGTGCGTGACCAGCCGCGCCACCGCCAGCTGCGACACCGGCCCGCCGCCCAGGCCGGTGACCAGGGCCGCCACCTCGGGCGCCCGCAACCCGGACAGCCGTAGCCTGAGCGTGGAGTCGGCGGCGATCAGCCGCCGCAACCCTTCGGGGCCGGGCAGCAGGGCGGCGTCGCGCAGCATGAGCACCGTCAGCACCCGGTCCACCCGCAGCCTGCGCAGGCAGAACGTCAGCGCCCGCAACGTCGGCGCGTCCGCCCAGTGCACGTCGTCCACGACCAGGCAGATCGGCACGCTGAGCTGCCGCTCGCTCAGCACGTCGAGCAGCGCCGCGCCGACCGCCAGCGGATCCGCCGGCGCGGGCGCGACGACCGCCGCGAGCTGTGCAGGCAGCCCGCCGAACAGCCTGGTCAGCGTCCCGTACGGGAGCAGCGCCTCGCTTTCGTCGCCATCGGTGAACAACACGTCGGCGGCCGTGCCGCACGTCTCCAGGAACCGATGGATCAGGGTCGTCTTCCCGATCCCCGCCGCCCCCTCGACCACCACCAGCCTGGGCAGCCCGGCGCGGGCGTGGCCGAACTCCTCGCCGAGGCGTTGGAGCTCGTGATCGCGCCCGACGAACGTCGCACTCCGCTCAGCCATGACCGGCCTCCGAACCCTGGGTATCCCAACCTCGCGCGGCATGGCGGACGGCTCAAGTAAGACTTGCCTGCCCCTTTCGTCCGGCATCCGGAGAAAACCAGGGGATATCCCCAGGTGCCGCCCTAAGGCGCCGAGGCGGCCCGCCTCCCTACGCTCGCGGGTGAGCCGGGAGGCGTGATGCGCTTCGTTGTGGAGCTGGAGTACGGCATGGACGGGGTCCACGGGCAGGTCACCCGGGAGGGCTCCGAGCGTCCCGAGCCGTTCCACGGGTGGCTGGAGTTGCTGCGGGTGCTCGAGGGGCCGTACTCCAGGGCGAATCCCTGGGACCTGCCCTGACGCCACGGACAGCGGGCCGGCCGGGCATGTACCCCGATGGGCTTGCCCGGGGCTTTACCTTTCAGGGCCTGACGCCATCATTGCGCTGTGTGATAGTAATGTGACGTTGCGTATCCGGAGAGGTTCGGGAGATCTTCATGGTGGCGTACACGCTCTCGATCTTGGCGGCGGTGGGCGCGGTGGCGCTCACCGCGCTGGTGTTCAGGCGGGTGAAGAGGGCAGGTGAGGACCGCGATCCCAACGGGCCGTCCGCCGCGCACGCGGGGGCGATGTTGTCGGCCATGTTCCTGCTGGTGTTCGCCATCGCGATCATCGTGCCCTGGACCACGGCCGACGCCGCCCGCCTCAACATCCACGCAGAGAGCCAGTCCGCGGTCGACGCCTACTGGGCGGCCGACGCCCTGCCCGGCACCGCACCCCAGCAGGTGCGCACGGCGCTGCGCGACTACGTCACGTTCGTGGTCAGGGACGAGTGGCCGCTCATGGCCGAGGGCAAGATGGACCCCGTCGGCGCCGCCAGGATGGACGAGCTGCGCGGCCGCGTCAACGCCCTCCAAGTGAGCGGCGACGACGAGGAGGACGCCAAGGCCACCGTGCTGGAGCACATCAGGGCCATCTCCACCGCCCGCGCCCAGCGCGCCGCCGACGCCGCCGCTTCGCCTCCCGAGGGGCTGCTGCTCCTGACGATCCTCACCGCCGCGGTGGTCATCGTGTTCCCGTTCCTGGCCGGGGCCAGGCCGCGCGGGCTGGCGATCCTGCCGCTGGTGGCCATGGCCGGGCTGCTCGGCTTCGGCGTCTACCTGACGTGGGACATCTCCCGCGCCTTCGCCGGGCCGCTGGCCGTCGGGCCCGACGCGTTCCAGGGGGCGCTGCAGGAGTTCACGCGGATCGCCGGGGGACTGTGATCGTGGCCGTCAGGCGCGCGCCGCTGCTGCTCGCCGCCGCCCTGCTCGCGGCGGGCGCCGCGGGCCCGGCGGCGGCCGACCGTGAGCCCCGCCCGGTCCCGCAGGTGTCCGTACGCCCGCCCGCACCGCCCAAGGGCGTCACCGTGGGACCCAGGGTGTCCGTGCCCAGGGTGAAGACGTGGCGCAAACCCGTCCCCGGGGTGTCGATCTCGGTCCCGCCGGCCAAGCGCAGGGCGGCGCCCGAGGTCACGCTGCCCCAGGTGACGGTCTACCGCGACGCGGTGTGCACGGGCCGGGTCGTGGTGGGGGAGTGCCCGCGCAGGAGACCGCATACGGCTCCCCGGCTGCCCGCGCCCCGCGCGACGCCCTTCCGCACGCCGACGCCCACCCCGACGGTGACGCCCCGGTCGCACGTCAAGCGCTTGGCCGCGCCGCCCCGCCGCAAGAACCCGATGACCACCGTCCTGCTCACGGTGGTGCTGGTGACGGCGATCGCCTCGACCACGGCCGTGGCGTTCGGCTCACGCCGCTGATCAGGCTCGGGCTCACTTGCCGAAGCCCGCGGTCAGGCCGCTGAGGAGTTGGCGGCGGCCCACCACGTACAGGATCAGGATGGGGAGTGTGGTGAGGAGGACGGAGGCGAGCACCGCGGGCACGTTCACGCTGTACTGGCCCTGGAAGCTCCACAGCGCCAGCGGCAGGGTGCGCTTGTCGGGGCTCTGGGTGAGGATCAGCGGCAGCAGGAACCCGTTCCAGATCGTCAGCGCGTTGTAGATCGTCACCGTCACGATGGCCGGCCGGGTCAGCGGGAACGCCAGCCGCCACAACGTCGCCTGCTCGCCGGCGCCGTCGATCCGCATCGAGTCGAACAGCTCCTTGGGCACGTCGCGGATGAAGTTCGCCAGGACCAGCACCGACAGGGGGATGGCGAAGGCGATCGACGGCAGGATCAGGGCCAGCAGGGTGTCGTAGAGGTGCAGCCTGATGATGATCAGGTAGATCGGGATGATCGTCGCCTGCAGCGGGATGGCCAGGCCCATGAGGAAGAGCGAGTTCGTCCAGCGCAGGAACCGGCTGGCGCCGCCGCGGACGATCGCGTAGGCCGCCATGAAGCTGAACAGCACCGCCGGGATCACGGCCCCCAGGGTGGCGATGACGCTGTTCAGGAAATATTGCGCGAAGTCGGACTCGATGACCAGCCGGTAGTTGTCCAGCGTCGGCTCGCCCGGCGGTGCGAGCGGGTTCTCCGCGTAGTAGTTGCTCTGCGACTTGAAGCTGGTGATGACGATCCAGTAGATCGGCACGATCACGACCGCCAGCCAGATCCAGCCCGCCGCGCCGCCCAGCCAGTTGCGGTGACCCGCGACCGGGCCCGGGGTGGGCCGGGGCTCGGTCGCGGCCGTCCGGTCGGAACCCTTGGTCAGGGTGGTCGCCATGGATCAGGCCCCTTCCAGCTGGCTTGCGGAGGCGTCGCGGCCGCCGAGCCGGCGCAGCACCAGCGCCAGCACGAGGCCCACGAGGACCAGGATGACTGCGATCGCGCTGGCCGGGCCCATGAGGTTGGCCTGGAATCCGCGCTTGTACATGTCCAGGGCGAGCACTCGGGTGGCGTCCGCCGGCCCGCCCGCGGTCAACACGAAGATCAGGTCGAAGAAGGTCAGCGAGCCGACGACCATGAGGGTCGAGGAGGTGATGATCGTGTACTTGAGCTGCGGCAGGGTGATGCTGAAGAACTTGCGCACCCGGCCGGCGCCGTCCAGCTCCGCGGCCTCGTACATGGAACGCGGGATCTGCCGTACGCCGCCCTGGTAGATGAGCGAGTGGAACGGGATGAACTGCCACGACACCACGAAGATCACGACGCTGAAGGCGAGCCACGGCTCGCCGAGCCAGTCCTGCGTGAGCAGCGGGAGCTGCAGCCCGGCGCCGAGCCCGAAGTTCGGGTCGAGCAGCGCCTTGTACGTGATCGCGATGGCCGCCGAGCTGAGCAGCAGCGGGATGAAGTACAGCACCGACAGGACCCCGCGGTAGCGCTGCTTGCCCGCCAGGAACACGCCGAGCAGGATGCTCGCGGGCGTCTGGACCGCCCAGGACGCGGCCATCACCAGGAACGTCACCCACAGCGCGTGCGGCAGCCCGGGATCGGCGAGGACGGTCCGCCAGCTGCCGAAGCCCGCGAAGCTGATGTCGCCGAGACCGTCCCAGGAGGTGAAGCTGAGCACGAGGACCCCTACGAGCGGGATCACGCCGAAGCCGACGAAGAACACCAGGGCCGGCACGGCCAGCCACGCGAGCGAGCCGCCACGGCCCTTTCGCGGGGTGGCCGCGGCGGTGGTTGTGGCGGGGGTCGCGACCGCGCTCACTGGCCGATGACCGCGTTCATGTTCGTGGCGAACTGCTGCGGCGAGATCGACAGCTGGAACAGCTTGGAGATGTTGTCGAGCAGCGTCTCCGCGGCGGTCGGGCTGAGCGCCTGGTCCCAGGACTGGGCGAACGACTTGGCGTTGACGGAGATGCCGTAGACGAAGTTCAGGAAGTCGGCGTCCTTGGTGCCGGCGAACGAGGCGTCGGACCCCTTGACCACCGGCACCGAGCCGATCGCGGCCCACTCCTTCATCGCCGTGTCGCCCATCAACTCGGTGGCGAGGAACTTCTTGGCGATCTCCTTCTGCTCGGGGGTGGCCTTGGAGGAGATCGACAGGTACTGGCCGGGGTTGCCGACGGTGTTGCTGGGGTCGCCCTTGCCGCCGTCGACCGGCGGGAAGTTCATGTAGCCGAGGTGGCCGCCGGAGACGAAGTCGCCGCCGTCGGTGGACATGCTGCCGTACGTCCAGCCGCCGTGCAGCATCATCGCGGCCTTGCCCGTGTACAGCAGGGCCTGGTCGGCGTTCGAGTCGGCGGTGATCGAGGAGAAGCCCTTGATGAACCCGTTGGCCTTGACCAGGTCCTGCACCTTGGTGAGGCCGTCGATGGCGATCGGGTTGGACCAGGCGTCCTTCTCGCCGTCGAACACCGCCTGGAACACCTCGGGGCCGCCCATGCGGTCGAAGAGGAACTCCAGCCACATCATGTTGGTCCAGCGCGACTGCCCGCCGAGGGAGAACGGCGCGATGCCCTTGGCGTTGAACTTGGGCACCAGGTCCATGATGTCGCCCCAGGTCTGGGGCGGCTGGGCGCCGATCTTCTCGAACGCCCGCTTGTCGTAGTAGAGGACGATCGGCTGTACCGTCTCGCAGGGCATCGCGTAGATCTTGCCGTCGATGGTGGCGGCGCCGAAGGAGGAGGGGAACAGCCGGTCTTTGACGGCGGGGTTCTGGTCGAACCACGAGGTGAGGTCGTCGACCTGGCCCGCCTGCACGTAGCTGCGCAGCGTGCCGCCGCCCCAGCCCCAGATGAGCGTGGGCGCCTGGCCGGCGCCGATGGCCGTCTTGATCTTCGTCTTGTAGGCGTCGTTCTGGAAGGTCGTCCCCGTGATCTTGCCGTTGGGGTTGGCCTTGTTGAACCGCTCCACGGTCCTGGTGCGCACACCTTCCTGAGGCTGGGTCGACAGGTACCAGTAGGTGGCACCGCCGCCGCCGCCTCCGCCACTGGTGGCGCCGGGTCTGGTCGGCCCCGAGCTGCCGCAGGCGGCGAGCGCGGCTCCCAGAGGGAGGCCCATCGAGAGGGTGAGGAAGGTGCGGCGAGACGTTGTCCTGGACTCCACGCTGATCTCCGTACTCGAATGCCGCTGGGGCCGCGGCTCGTTGATCATCGGATGCGGTGGCCGGCGGTCGGGGGATCGGCACCTGCCGATGCCACTCCTCCACTCCTCCTTGAGTCAGCTATCCGAAACATTTTCGACATGACCGCAGGGTTTCGCCAATCTAGGTTTGGACCAAGGGCGTGTCAAGGCCCGTCGACCCGGAAACCACTCTCCACCTTGGCAATGGCGCGTGTAAAGTACTCTCGCGCGAGCTTGTGGCCGATTTTCGAGCAGCGCGGAGATTTCGTCGCGGAGGCGGCCCGAGGATCGAAATATTTCGAAAATCTTGCGACAGAAACCACCTCTTAAGGAGAGCAGCAGATGACGGCTCTTGATCGGACCCCCGCGGCGGACCAGGTCCTTCGCCCATGGCAGGACCCGGCCCTTCCCGTGGCCGAGCGAGTCGACGCCCTCCTTGCGGAGCTGACCCTGGAGGAGAAGGTCGGCCAGCTCGGCAGCCGGTGGATCGGCAACGACATGCAGGACGAGGAGCCGGAGCAGGACGCCGACCCGCTCAACGTGGCGCCGCTGCAGGACGTGTTCGCGGCCTCAGGGACCGTGCCCCTCGAAGAGGCGGTCCGCCACGGGCTCGGCCACCTGACCCGCGTGTTCGGCAGCGTTCCCGTGACCGCGGCCGAGGGCGCCGCGGAGGTGGTACGCCTGCAGCGCGCGGTGGTCGGAAGCTCCCGGCTCGGCATCCCGGCGCTCGTCCACGAGGAGTGCCTGACCGGGTTCACCACCTACGGCGCGACCGTCTATCCGGCGGCCATCGCCTGGGCGGCCACGTTCGACCCCGGGCTGGTGGAGCGGATGGCCTCCGCGATCGGGCGCGACATGGCCGCCGTGGGCGTGCACCAGGGTCTGTCCCCGGTGCTGGACGTCGTGCGCGACTACCGCTGGGGCCGGGTCGAGGAGACGATGGGTGAGGATCCCTACCTCGTCTCGATGCTGGGCGCCGCCTACGTCCGCGGGCTGGAGAGCGCCGGGATCATCGCCACCCTCAAGCACTTCGCCGGATACTCCGCCTCGCGGGCGGCCCGCAACCACGGTCCCGTGCCGATGGGGCGGCGGGAGTTGATGGACATGATCCTGCCGCCGTTCGAGACGGCCGTGACTCTGGGCGGGGCGCGCTCGGTGATGAACTCCTACGCCGACGTGGACGGCGTGCCCGCTGTGGCCGACTCCTGGTTGCTGACCGAGGTGCTGCGGGAGGAGTGGGGGTTCACCGGGACCGTCGTCTCGGACTACTGGGCCGTGCCGTTCCTGGCCACGATGCATGAGGTCGCGGCCGACACCGACGAAGCGGGCGCCCTGGCGCTGGCCGCGGGTGTCGACGTCGAACTGCCCGACACGCTGGGCTTCGGGCAGCACCTGGTCGAGCGGGTGCGGCGGGGCGAGCTGCCGGAGTCCCTGATCGACCGGGCGGCGCGCCGCCTGCTCACCCAGAAGGTGCAGCTCGGGCTGCTCGACCCGGACTGGACGCCGGAGCGCTCGGTCGCCGCCGCCGATCCGGAGGTCTCGCCTGGCGCGGTCGCCTCTCCTGTGGATCTGGACTCGCCGTCCAACCGGGCCCTGGCTCGGGAGATGGCCGAGCGGTCCGTCATCCTGCTCGACGCCGGGACCGCCCTGCCCCTGCTCGGCGAGGGCCGTCCCGGGCCGGGCCGCGTCGCGGTCGTTGGACCCGGCGCGGACGACCCCCGTACCTTCATGGGCTGCTACGCCTTCCCCAACCACGTGTTGCCCCGGCACCCGCGGCTCGGGCTCGGCGTCGAGGCGCCGAGCGTGCTCGACGCGCTGCGCGCGGAGCTGCCGGACGCCGCGATCTCCGCCGAACGGGGCTGCGACGTGCGGGGCTCGGACCGCTCGGGCTTCCCCGCCGCGGTGGCCGCGGCGCGCTCGGCCGATCTGTGCGTGGCCGTCGTGGGGGACCTGGCGGGCCTGTTCGGGCAGGGCACCTCGGGCGAGGGTTGCGACGCCGAGGACCTCCGGCTGCCAGGGGTGCAGGCCGAGCTGCTGGCCGAGCTCTTCGCCACGGGCACGCCGGTCGTCGTGGTGGTCGTCGCCGGCCGCCCGTACGCGCTGGGCGACGTGCACGCCGGCGCCGCCGCGCTCGTCCAGGCGTTCATGCCCGGCGAGGAGGGCGGGGCGGCGATCGCCGGGGTGCTCTCCGGCCGGGTCCAGCCCGGCGGCAGGCTGCCCGTGCAGATTCCCGGCAGCCCCGGCGGGCAGCCGGGCACCTACCTGCAGCCGCCGCTGGGAGCCAACAGCCACGGCATCAGCAACCTCGACCCGACGCCGCTGTTCCCGTTCGGGTACGGCGCCTCCTACACCACCTTCGAGGTCGATGACCTGCGGATCAGCGCGGCCGAGCCTGATGTGGCCGGGTCCGCCACCGAGCCTGATGTGGCCGGGTCCGCCACCGAGGTGCCCACGGACGGGGAGTTCACCGTGTCCGTGCGCGTCCGCAACACCGGCGGCCGGGCGGGCGACGAGGTCGTCCAGCTCTACCTGCACGACGTGCTCGCCCAGGTCACCCGCCCGGTGCGGCAGCTCGCCGGGTTCGCCCGGATCCGGCTGGATGCAGGCGAGGCCACGGACGTGCGTTTCCACGTGCACGCGGACCGGACCGCGTTCACCGGGCGCGACCTGCGGCGGATCGTCGAGCCCGGGGACGTCGAGGTGCTCGTCGGCACGTCGGCGGCCGATCTGCCGTGCCGTGGCCGCGTACGATTGACCGGCCCGCTGCGGCACGCCGGCCGCGGCCGGCGGCTTGTCACGCCCGTGGATGTGGGATCCGCTGTGCGGCAAGGGGGTGGAGATGCCGGTCAGTCCTAGGCGCGAGATGCCGGCCGGTCCCAGGAGGGCCACACTGGCCACCGTCGCGGCGTCGGCGGGCGTGTCGGTGGCGACCGTGTCCAAGGTGCTCAACGGGCGCAGCGACGTCGCGCCGGCCACCCGGTCGCTGGTGCAGTCGCTGTTGCAGCAGCACGAGTACGTCGCTCCCGCGCCCCGGCGGGTCGAGGTGACCAGGGTCGGCGAGATCGAGGTGCAGTTCGACGCGGATCTGAACGCGTACTCGACCGAGATCATCCAGGGGGCGGTGGCGGCCGGGGCCGAGGCCGGGGTCGGGGTCGTCGTGAGCATCAGGAAGGGCGCGGACCGCACCGCCGGGTGGGCCCGCGACCTGGCCTCCGCCGGGCGGCGGGCGCTGATCGCCGTCACCACCGAGCTGACCGCCCGGCAACTGACGGCGCTGTCGCGGGCCCGGGTGCCGCTGGTCGTGATCGACCCGCTGAACCTGCCGCGCACCCGCGTGACCAGCATCGGCTCGACCAACTTCGCCGGCGGGCTGGCCGCCACCCACCACCTGCTCTCGCAAGGTCACCGGCGCATCGCCTACATCGGCGGCCCGGCGACGGCGGCCTGCAACCAGGCGCGCGTGGCCGGCTACCGGGCCGCCATGGAGGCCGAGGGAGCACCCGTGATCCCCGGCTACGTGCAGTCCGGGCACTTCCGCTACCACGACGGGCTGGTGCACGGGGCGGCCGTGCTCGACCTGCCGCAGGCTCCTACCGCCATCTTCGCCGGTTGTGACGAGATGGCGCTCGGGATCATGGAGGCGGCCCGGGCGCGCGGGCTGCGCATTCCCGAGGACCTCAGCATCGTGGGGTTCGACGACACGCAGAACGCCCAGCTGGCCTCGCCGCAGCTGACCACCGTCCGGCAGCCGCTGCAGGAGATGGGCGGGGTGGCCCTGCGCACGGCGCTGCGCCTGGCGGCGGGGGAGAGGGTCGACTCCCATCACGTCGAACTCGCCACCGAGCTGGTCGTCCGGGGGTCCACGGCTCCCGTGTCGGAGGCGGGCCGGGAAGAGCGTGGGGCCGCCGGCGGTTTCAGCTGAGCGTGGAGGAGACCGAGGTTGTGGTGATCGGCGCCGGGCAGGCGGGGCTGTCCAGCGCGTACTTCGTGCGGCGGTTCGGGTTCGAGCCGGTCGTGCTGGACGCCGCCGAGGGGGCGGGAGGGGCGTGGCGGCATCGGTCGCCCTCGCTGACCATGGACAAGGTGCACGGCATCTTCGACCTGCCCGGCGTGCGCCGTCAGCCGGGTGTAGAGGGTCGGCGGCCGGTCTCCGAGGTGGTTCCCGCGTATTACGCCTCCTACGAGGAGGGTCTCGGGCTGGACGTGGTACGACCGGTCAAGGTCACGGGCGTCCGGCGCGGGGAGGGTGACCGGCTGATGGTCGAGACGGACACGGGGGAGTGGGCTGCCCGGGCCGTGGTCAACGCGACCGGCACCTGGACGCGCCCGCACTGGCCGTACTATCCGGGCGCGGCCGAGTTCGCCGGGCGGCAGTTGCACTATGCGAGCTATCGGGGGCCGGCGGAGTTCGCGGGGCGGCAGGTGGTCGTGGTGGGCGGCGGGCACTCGGCGATGCACGTCCTGTCCGAGATCGCCGGGATCGCCGCGAGCACGGCCTGGGTCACGCGGCGGGTGCCCGACTTCCGGGAGGACGACTTCGGCGAGAACGCCAGGCGCGAGGCCGTCGCCCTGGTCGAGGAACGCGTCCGCGCGGGGCTCACGCCGCAGAGCGTGGTCAGCGTCACCGGCCTCGGCCACAGCCCGGTCGTGCTGGAGGCGCTGGCGAAGGGGGCGCTGGACCGGCTCCCGATGTTCCACCGCATCACCAGGGACGGGGTCGCCTGGTCCGAAGGGCGGTACATGGCGGCGGACACGATCATCTGGGCCACCGGTTTCCGGTCGGCGTTGGATCACCTCGCGCCGCTGCGCCTCAGGGAGCCGGGCGGCGGCATCATGGTGGACGGCACCCAGGCCGTCAAGGAACCCCGGCTCCAGCTCGTCGGCTACGGACCCTCCGCCAGCACGATCGGGGCCAACCGCGCCGGCCGGTCGGCGGCGGAGAACGTCCGCGCCTACTTGACCACCCACCCGGCCCGGCCCGCCGCCTGACCCGGTCACTTCTCGGCGACGCCGAAGGCGGTCCAGCCCCGGTCGGGGAAACCGGCCGCGGTGGCCACGGCCGCTGAGGCGGTGTTCGTGACGGCGTGCAGGTACGTGGGTACCGCGCCCTCGTCCAGCACCCGCCGGGCCGCCTGCGCCACCAGCCGCCTGGCCAGCCCGCGCCCGCGCGCCGCCGGGGTCGTCACCACCGACAGCTCGTGCCCGTACGCGTCGTGCCGCTTGATCCCGACCCCGGCGAGGTGGTCGCCCGTGCCGGGATCCACGGCCACCAGCACGTCGCCGCCGAAGGGATGCAGCCAGCCGGGAACGCCCGGGGCGGTGGCGGGCAGCCAATCCCCGGCGTCCGCCAGCGGGGCCGGGCTGGTGGTCCAGCGGAAGACGGCCTCGAACCAGGCGCGTTCGCCGTACCCGATGAGCTTCGGGATCTCCGCGCGCGTGCGGGCGGCCGCTACCCGGGTCACGTGCTCCGGCGGCACCGACAGGACGGCGCCGTCCGGCGTGCCCACGCCCAGCGCCGGGTGGATCCGGCCGTCCCAGGCGGGCGTCGTGCGCCGCGCCGAGCCCGTGATGTGCAGTTTCTCCTCTGGCGGCCACGCGCCGAGCCACTGGCGCAAATGATCGGTAAGCGACACGCACCTACTATAGAAAGTAGTAAAAATACCGATTGCGGCAGGGGTGTGGTTACTCGTGAGGAGGGGCTCGACACATGGCGTGACACCGGCTAACTTCCTGACATAAGGATCTTTATCCGGTCAGGAGGTCCCACATGCAGGTTCCCGGCTACACCGAGATCCGGGAACTCGGACACGGCGGGACAGGCCGGGTGATGCTCGCCGTACGGGACTCCGACGGCCAGGCGGTCGCCATCAAGCACCTGTCCGAGGCGCTGCGCGAGGACGAGGGGTTCGTCTCGAGGTTCAGGGCGGAGGCCCTGCTCATCCGGGAGATCGACAGCCCTCACACCGCCCGCGTGCTGGACTACGTCGAAGACGAGGACGACGCCGTCATCGTGATGGAGCTGGTCGACGGCGTCACGCTGCGGCGGCTGCTGGAGCACGAGGGCGGGACCGGCGCGGAAGCCGCGCTCGCCGTGCTGAAGGGGGCGCTGCTCGGGCTGGCCGAGGCCCACCGGCGCGGAGTCGTGCACCGCGACTTCAAACCCGAGAACGTCATCATCACCCAGGACGGCGACAGCAAGCTGGTCGACTTCGGCGTCGCGGCGCACTTCGGGGAGACCGCCGACCTGGCCGGCACTCCCTACTACATGGCGCCCGAGCAGTGGGACGACGCCCCGGCCAGCCCGGCGACCGACGTCTACGCCGCCGCGCTGGTGTTCTTCGAGTGCCTGACCGGGCACCGGGCCTTCCAGGGCGAGAACGTGGCCGCCCTCGCCTACCAGCACCAGCGCGTGCCGCCCCCGATCGAGGACGTCGACGAGCCGCTGCGGCCGCTGGTCGAGCACGGGCTGGCCAAGGACCCCGCGAACCGGCCCGAGTCGGCGGAGGCGTTCCTGACCGAGTTGGAGGAGGTCGCGCTCGCCGCGTACGGGGACGAATGGGAGCACCGCGGGCGGGCCGGGCTCGGGCTCCTGACCGTGCCGCTGGCCGCGTTGCTGCCGAAGCCGCAACCGGTCGCCGACAGCGGCACGAGCCTGTTCCACAGCACGCTCACGCCGGTGACCAAGTTCGCGGTGACGGGCGGGCTGGTGCTGGCGACCGCGGCGGCGGTGGTGTCGACGTTCGTGATCTGGAACGACTCTCCCAGCCCCAGGAGCGGCGCCGCCCTGCCGCCCGCCACATCCGCCCCGCCGCGTACCGAGCCGCCTGCCTCGCCGACGTCCGCCACGCCCGTGCCGACCCCGCCCGAGTCTCTCCGCGGTACGCCGCCCATCACGGACGCCGGTCAGCCGACCACTCCACCCACGGTTGAACCCCGTCCGACCACGGGCCGACCCGAACCGTCCCCGGGCACGCCGGAGCCGACCGACCGGCCGACGACGCGCCCGCCCACGCGTACCGTCCGGCCCACCACACGGCCGCCCACCAGCGCGCCGCCCACGACCAGGCCGCCGGACAGCGACCCGCCCGACAGCGACCCGCCCGTCACCCAGCCGCCGACCACGAGCGCGCCCGATCCCGGCACGCCGCCGGCCACCAGGAACAGGGAGCCGCTCGTCTCCCTCTCGGTCAAGGTGTCGGTGAACGTGCCCATCCTCAGCGGCGACGGCGACGGGCTGCTGGACGCCGACGTCGGCCTCGGACTGGGGTCCAGCCTGCTGGGTCTGGTGGTGGTGCCGGGCTCGGTGCTGCTCGGACGGCACATGGTGGTCCGCAGGGTACGGCGGCCGCGCGATACCGAAAAATCGTAAATCGCGTGCCGGGGACGCATGATCCCCTACTATCAGCGTCGGATAGAGGGCGTCCCCCGGCCTGAATAACTCCTGACCGGAACCTGCCCTGCGGTTCGGTGTAAGGAGAAGAGTGGCGGTTGCGTCTCTCGGCGACCGGCTGCGCGACCTGGTCCGCACGTTCGCTCTGGCCGATCGGTTGCGCGGCCCGGCCAGGACCTTCGCCGCCGCGCTCCTGCTGGCCGGTGTGCCTTTTGCGGCCGGGTCCGCCACGGTTCTTATTGTGGCCGGGTCCGCCACGGTTCTTATAGTGGCCGAATCCGCCACGGCAGCGGAGGCGGAGCCCAAGCCCACAGTGAAGCAGCTCAAGAAGGAACTGGCCGAGCTCCAGAAGGAGTCGGACAAGCTCATCACCGACTACTACAACAGCCGCATCGCCCAGCAAAAGGCGGAAAAAGCGGAAAAATCCGCACGGGAGAAGCTGGCCGCCGCCCAGGAGGTCTACGACCGCGAGTCCACCGAGCTCAGAGCCATGGCCGTCGCCCAGTACACCGGCGGCGAACCCAACCAGCTCGCCATGCTCACCGGCAGGCAGGACCCGTCCGCCCTCCTCAGCGGGATGGCGCTCACCCAGCACCTCGTCGCGGTCCAGGACGCGCGGCTACGCGGGTACGCCCAGGTCAGGAACGCCCATCAGCAGGCCAAGGACGAGTCGGCCGCCCGCGCCAAGGAGCTCGCCGAGACGGCCGGGGACCTGGAGGGACGCAAGAAGAAGGCCGAGAAGCAGATCGAGCGGATCAAGGACAAGATCGACCAGCTGTACCAGGCGCCAGGGGTGCGGCGTTCCGACGGCACGTGGGTGCCGCAACTGCCCGAAGGGGCGGACAACATCACGCCCAGGATGCGGCTGGTCAAGATGCTCATCCAGGAACGGTTCGGCGTACCGTACGGGATCGGGTGTTACCGGGCCATCCAGGACGGCGGCGAGCATCCGCTCGGGCGGGCCTGTGACTTCATGCTGAGCCGGGGCGGCGCGTTGCCGGCCGGGGCGGAGCTCGAGCGCGGCGAGGAGATCGCCAATTGGGCGATCAAGAACGCCAGGCGGCTGGGGATCATGTACATCATCTACCGGCAGCGCATCTGGCACGTCGGCACGGGCGCCTGGCGCACCATGTCCGATCGGGGCGGCACGACGGCCAACCACTACGATCATCCGCACATCTCGGTCTATTAGCGGCCTGGACGCCGGGCCGGTCAGTCCTTGGCGAGGGCCGCGAGCAGGCGGTCCTCCGTGACCTCCGGGCCGGTCAGCTGCTCCGTGATCGCCCCGTCCCTGAGCACCACCACGCTGTCGCAGTTTTCCACCAGCTCGCCCACGTCCGACGAGATCAGCAGGATCGCCAGCCCGTCAACCGCCAGCTCGTCGAGCAACGTCTGCATCTCCAGCTTGGTCGCCACGTCCACGCCCCGGGTCGGCTCGTCCAGCAGCAACACCTTCGGATGCATGGCCAGCCACCGCGCCAGCAGCACCTTCTGCTGGTTTCCGCCCGACAACTCCCCGGCGGGCTGCCGGGGTGAGACCGCCTTGATCCCGAGCCGCCGCATGAACGTCGCCACGATGCCGTCCACCTGCGTGTCCGACACGATCCCCGCCCGCGACAGCCGGGGCAGGGCGGCCAGCGCGATGTTGTCGCGCACCGACAGCGTGGGCACGATGCCCTCGGTCGTCCGGTTCTCCGGCACCAGCCCGACCCCGGCGCGGACGGCGCTCCTGATCGACCACTTGCGGGCCGCCGCCCCCGCCACCGTCACCTGGCCCGCGTCCACCGGCAGCACGCCCGCGATCGCCCGCGCGGTCTCGCTCCGCCCGGCGCCGAGCAGCCCGCCCAGCCCGACCACCTCGCCCGCCCGCATGGCGAGCGACACCCCGTCCAGCACGTGGTGGCGGGTGAGTCCCTTGGCCTCCAGCACGGGCAGGTCCGCGGGCTCGTCCGGCTCCCCGGTCTGCGACGCGGGCTCTACTGGATGGAACGGCCGGCCCAGCATGAGCGAGACCAGCCGCAGCCGGTCGAGCCCGGCCAGCGGCCCCGTGTGCACGACCCGGCCCTCGCGCAGCACCGTGACCCGGTCGCAGATCCCGTACAGCTCCTCCAGCCGGTGCGTGACGTAGACGACCGAGCGGCCGTCCTCGCGCAGCCTGGTCACGGCCCCGAACAGCGTCTCCAGCTCGGCGTGCTCCAGCGCGGACGTGGGCTCGTCCATGATCACCAGGCGGGCGTCCGCGGAGGCGGCCCGGGCCAGCGCGACGAGCTGGCGCGCCCCCTCGCCCAGCGACCCGAGCGGGCGGCGCACGTCGACCCGCAGCCCGTACGCGGCCAGCGCCTCCTCGGCGCGGGCGTTCGCGGCCGCGAAGTCGATCAGCCCGAACCGCCCCCTGGGCTCCCTGCCCAGCAGCAGGTTGCGGGCGACGCTCATGGTCGGTACGAGGTTCGTCTCCTGATGGATCGTGGCGATTCCGGCCCGCTTGGCGTCGGCCGGGCCGGCGAACCTGACCGGCTCGCCGAGGAGACGCAGCTGGCCCGCGTCCGGCTGGTAGACGCCGGAGAGCACCTTCACCAGGGTCGACTTGCCCGCTCCGTTGCCGCCGATCAGCGCGTGCACCTCGCCGGGACGCACGGACAGGGTGACGTGGTCGAGGGCGGTGACACCCTGGAAGGTCTTGAGAACGCCTGCCACCTGTAGCACGGTTGCCTCCGCCTCGATCGTGGTCGAGTAAGGAAACATTCTAGTAACGGGTTTGTCACATTCGATCAGAACCGGGCGAGCGTACGGACTGAGCAGCTGGTCAGAACGGGGCGACGTGCAGGCGCACGCCACGGGCGCTCAGCTCGTCGAGCACGTCGCGGGGCGCGGCGTCGTCGGTGACGAGGTGGTCGATCCGGTCGGGCGCGACGGTCTGCACCATCGTGTCCACGCCGACCTTGGTGTGGTCCGCCAGCACCACGACCTCCTCGGCGGCCGCGGCCAGCGCCCGGTCCACGCCCGCCACCTGCATGTTGGGCGTGGACAGGCCGCGCTCCGCGGTCAGCCCGTTGCCCGAGACGAACGCCCTGCGCACCCGCAGCCCCGCCAGCGAGTGCTCGGCCGCGCTGCCCACCAGGGCCAGGATCGAGCCGCGCAGCGTGCCGCCGGTCAGCATCACCTCGATCCGTGGCGAACCGGCCAGCACCTGCGCGACCAGCAGCGAGTTGGTCACCACGGCCAGCTCGGCGTGCCTGGTCAGGCGGCGGGCGAACTCCTGCGTGGTGGTGCCGGGACCGATCACGATCGCGTCGCCGTCCTCGACGAGGGCGCCGGCCAGGTCGGCGATGGCGGCCTTCTCGGCGGACTCCAGTGAGACCTTGTGCGCGTAGCCGGCCTCGCGCGACAGCTCGCCCGGCAGGGTGGCGCCGCCGTGGTGACGGTTGAGCAGGCCCTCCGACTCCAGCGCGCGCAGGTCGCGGCGGACGGTTACCTCGGAGGAGTGCACGGCCTGGGCGAGCTCGCGCAGCGACACCGCGCCGTTGGCACGCACCAACTCCAGGATGCGCTGCCGGCGCTCAGCGGCGAACACGGGCCTGCGGCCGTCGCTCTGCGTGTCGCTCACGTCCCGATCATAGTCGACGCGCCAACATGAGTTCACCTCTGACCGAATGGGAGCGAATTTGATCGGAAATCTTGACCGGCTCGGTCCATCGGTGCTTACTTTGGAGCGTGTCAGGGTCAAAAGCTGTCCGAACCTGATCGGCGCCCGTTGAAAGGACCCCCCGTGCGTAAGCGCCTAGCGTTGCTGCTGGCCGTACTGATGTCCGTGTTATGGCAGCCGCCGTTCCCCGCCTCCGCTGCCGCCGCCGAGCGGAACGGATTGCGCGGCGACTACTACCTCGCCTCGGCGGCGGGGAAGTTCGACTTCGCCGAGCTCAAGGCGACCGTCGTCGACCCGAACCTGGAGCTGACCGACCTCAACCCGACGTTCAAGCTGCTGACCGGCAGGGAGGACGACGTCACCGTACGGTGGACCGGGCAGATCCAGGCCGAGCACTCCGAGACCTACACCTTCTCCATGATCGGCGACAACGGCTTCCGCCTCTGGGTGGACGGCCGGCCGATCATCGACCACTGGGTGGACGACTGGGACCGCGAGCTGACCGGCACCCCGATCGCCCTCGAAGCCGGCCGGAAGTACGACATCAAGGTCGAGTACTTCGAGCACTTCGGCGGGGCGAACCTGCGGCTGCGCTGGCAGAGCCCCAGTCAGCCAAAGGAGATCGTGCCGGTGGCGGCGTTCACGCTGCCCGAAGGATTCGAGCCGCCCGGGCCGTCCCACGCCGAGGTGAACGCGGCCGGTGACGTGGCGACGCTGACCTTCGGCAAGTCGCTGAGCCCGCTCCCGGCGGACGCGGCCGACAAACTGGCCATCACGGTCGCAGGCACCAAATGGCCCGCGACCTCCGCAGTCCTGAAAAATCCGGAAACCGTCGAGCTCAAGCTGAAATATCCGGTCCCGGCCAAGGCCGGCAGCACCATCCGTACCGCCTACGACGGCAACGGCGGCCTCACCCACACCGACGGCACCCCGGTCCAGGCCTTCCCGTACACGTTCGTGGTCAACGGCTCCGCCTACATCCTGCGTACCAGGTGGGCCGACGACGTGAACCCGGCCAACCCGCTGCCCGAGTACCCCAGGCCGCAGCTCGTCAGGGACCGCTGGCGCAGCCTCAACGGCACCTGGCAGTTCGCTCCCGCCAAGGCCGGCGAGGCCGCGCCGATCGGCCGTGACCTGCCGGAACGCATCGTCGTGCCGTACCCCGTCGAGTCCCAGCTGTCCGGCGTCGGCCGGCACGAGGAGCGGATGTGGTATCGCAGGACGTTCGAGGTGCCGCGCACGTGGCGCGGCGAGCGGCTGCTGCTGCACCTCGACGCCGTGGACTGGCAGTCCGCGGTCTACGTGAACGGCAAGCAGGTCGCCACCCACAAGGGCGGCTACGACCGCATCACCGCGGACGTGACCGACGCGCTCAAGGGCGGCGGCCCGCAGGAACTGGTCGTCGGCGTGTACGACCCGACCGACGCCGGCACCCAGGCCATCGGCAAGCAGCGGCTCAGCCCGAGCGGAATCTGGTACACGGCGAACTCCGGCATCTGGCAGACCGTCTGGATCGAGCCCGTCGCCAAGGACCGCATCGACCGCGTCGACACCGTGCCCGACCTGAGGGGCCAGGCCCTGTACGTCACTGTCCAAGGCTCGGCGGGCACCGCGAGCGTCATCGCCAAGGACGGCAGGCGCGTGGTGGGCGAGGTCAGCGGCCCGGTGGGCAAGGAGCTCAGACTCCCGGTCCCCAACCCCAAGCTCTGGTCCCCCGACGACCCCCACCTGTACGACCTGGAGGTCAGACTCAAGCAGGACAAGGTCGAGTCCTACTTCGGGATGCGCTCCATCTCGGTCTCCGGCAACCGGATGCTGCTGAACGGCAAACCCGTCTTCCAGCTCGGCCCCCTCGACCAGGGCTTCTGGCCCGACGGGATCTACACCGCCCCCACCGACGAGGCCCTGCGCTACGACCTGGAGCGGACCAAGGCGCTCGGCTTCAACGCCGTGCGCAAGCACGTCAAGGTGGAGCCCGACCGCTGGTACTACCACGCCGACAAGCTCGGCCTGCTGGTCTGGCAGGACATGCCGGCGGCGTTCCGCACGGATGACAAACCCCAGTTCGAGGCCGAGCTGCGCGAGCTGGTCGACCAGCATCGCAGCAGCCCGTCGATCGTGATGTGGGTGCCGTTCAACGAGGGCTGGGGCCAGTACGACCAGGCGCGCGTCGCCGACCTGGTCAAGAGCTGGGACCCCTCGCGCCTGGTGAACAACATGAGCGGCGTCAACTGCTGCGGCGCCGTGGACGGCGGCAACGGCGACGTCAAGGACTTCCACATCTACCCCGGCCCCGGCAACCCCGGCAAACCCTCCGGAACCAGGGCGACCGTCATCGGCGAGTACGGCGGGCTGGCCCTGCCCCTGATCGGCCACACCTGGGCCGGCGGCGGCTGGGGCTACGCGGTCGAACCCGACCCGGAGGCCCTGACCACCCGCTTCGTCGGCATGACGAAGGAGCTCGAGCGGCTGCACGCCTGCGAGCAGCTCAGCGCCGCCATCTACACCCAGACGACCGACGTCGAGACGGAGATCAACGGCCTGATGACATACGACAGGGCGATCACCAAGCCCGACGTGAAGCGCGTCCACGACGCGAACAAGGCGCTGACGAGCGCGATCAACCCACCCTGCGCGTAAGCGTCTGAACCCGCGCCCGGGCCCTCTGTGGCCCGGGCGCCGGGGCCTGATAGGAAAGGAACCGCCATGACCCCCCATGTCCGGATAGCCGCATTAGCGCTGGCCGTGCTCCTCACCGCGGCCGCCTGCGCGAAGGCGGAGGAGCCGCAGAGCGCGCCCGCCGCCGCCAGCACGGCCGGCCAGCAGGTCGTGCAGTCGCCGTCGGGCACGGCCGGGCCGACCTGCACGCTCACCCAGTTCGGCGGCACGAAGTTCGACCTCAAGTCGGCTACGGTCGGCTTCTCCCAGTCGGAGAAGGAGGCCAACCCGTTCCGCATCGCCGAGACCAAGTCCATCAAGGACGAGGCCGCCAAGCTCGGCATCACGAACCTCAAGGTCACCAACGCCCAGTCGCAGTTCTCCAAGCAGATCACCGACGTCCAGCAGCTCATCGCCCAGGGCGTGCGACTCCTGGTCATCGCCCCGCTGAACTCCGACGGCTGGGAGCCCGTCCTCCAGCAGGCCGCAGCCAAGAAGATCCCGATCATCACCGTGGACCGGAAGATCAACGCCAAGGCGTGCAGCGACTACCTGACGTTCATCGGCTCGGACTTCTACGAGCAGGGCAAGCGGGCCGCCGACCGCATGATCGAAGCTCTCTCCAGCAAGGGCAAGGTCGCCATCCTGCTCGGCGCCCCCGGCAACAACGTCACCACCGAGCGGACGAACGGCTTCAAGGACCGGATCAAGGAGAAGGCCCCCGAGATCACGATCTCGTTCGAGCAGACCGGCGAGTTCGCCCGCGAGAAGGGGCAGCAGGTCACCGAGCAGCTCATCCAGTCCAACCCCGACATCAACGGCATCTACGCCGAGAACGACGAGATGGCGCTGGGCGCGGTCACCGCTCTGAAGGGCGCGGGCAAGGAGCCCGGCGACATCAAGATCGTGTCGGTGGACGGCACCCGCAGCGCCGTCCAGGGCATCGCCGACGGCTGGCTGCACGCGGTCATCGAGTCGAACCCCCGCTTCGGCCCGCTGGCCTTCGAGACCGCCCAGAAGTTCCTGGACGGCCAGCCCATCCCGGACAAGGTCATCATCTCCGACCGCGACTACGACACGGGCAACGCCAAGGACTCCCTCGGTGAGGCGTACTGAGTTGGAACCGGTTCTCGAGGCCAGGGGGATCAGCAAGCGCTTCCCCGGCGTGCTCGCCCTCGACGGCGTGTCCCTCGCCCTGCGCCCGGGCGAGGTGCACGCCCTCGTCGGCGAGAACGGCGCCGGCAAGTCGACGCTGATCAAGGTCTTCACCGGCGTGTACCAGCCGGACGGCGGCGAGCTGCGCTACCAGGACGGGCCCGCCGCCTTCGGCACCCCCCTGGACGCGCAGCGCGCCGGAATCTCCACCATCTACCAGGAGGTCAACCTCGTCCCGATGATGAGCGTGGCCCGCAACCTGCTGCTCGGCCGCGAGCCGCGCGGCCGCTTCGGAGTGATCGACGCGGCCGCGATGTACGGCGAGGCGGAACGCGTTCTGGCCGGGTACGGCGTCGGAACCGACGTCCGGCGGCCGCTGCGCACGCTCGGGGTCGGCGCGCAGCAGATGGTCGCCCTGGCCAGGGCCGTCTCCGTCGACGCGCGGGTGGTCATCATGGACGAGCCCACCTCGTCGCTGGAGCCGCGCGAGGTCGAGACGCTGTTCGGGGTGATCAGGCGGCTGCGCGACACCGGGATCGCCGTGATGTACGTCAGCCACCGGCTCGACGAGCTCTACCAGGTGTGCGACCAGGTCACCGTGCTGCGCGACGGCCGGGTCGCGCACTCCGGGCCGCTCAGCGACCTCGAACGGCTCAAGCTCATCTCGCTCATGCTCGGCCGCGACCTGAACGACGTGCGCGCGGAGGGCCTGACCCGCTTCTCCAGGGACCACGCCCACGTCAACGGGCAGCCGGTGATCGAAGCGCGCGGACTGACCCGGCGGCACGTGCTCGACGGCGTGGACGTCTCGGTCCGGCCCGGCGAAGTCGTCGGGCTCGGCGGGCTGCTGGGCGCCGGGCGTACCGAGACGGCCAAGGCCATCGTCGGCGCGTTGCCGCTGGACGGCGGGCAGGTGCTGGTGGCCGGGCTGCCGCTGCGCGGCGGCTCCACCACGGCGGCGATCAGGGCGGGCGTCAGCCTGCTGCCCGAGGACCGCAAGGCCGAGGGCATCATCCCGACCCTGTCGGTACGCGAGAACATCGTGCTGGCCGCCCTCCCCTCCCTCGGCAGGGCGGGCGTGGTGTCGGACGCGAAGATCGACCGGGTGGTCGAGATCTTCATGCGGAGGCTGAGGATCAAGGCCGCCTCGCCGCACCAGCTCGTGTCAGAGTTGTCCGGTGGCAACCAGCAGAAGGTGCTGCTCGCCCGCTGGCTGGCCGTGCGGCCCAAGGTGCTGCTGCTCGACGAGCCCACCCGCGGCATCGACGTCGGCGCCAAGGCCGAGGTGCAGGCGCTGATCGACGAGCTGGCCGAGGAGGGGCTGGGCGTGTTGCTGATCTCCTCCGACCTGGAGGAGCTGGTGGAGGGCGCCGACCGGATCCTGGTGCTGCGCGAGGGCGCGGTCGTGGGGGAGCTGGCGGGCGACGAGGTGACCGAGGAGAGGATCATGGCGACGATCGCGGAGCAGTCCGATGGCTGAGCTCACCTCGCAGGGCCGCGTCGCCGTGCTGAAGCCGCGGGTCTTCGCCTGGGTGCAGGACTACGGCGTGTACGCGGCGGTGCTGGCGCTGCTGCTGTTCAACGTGCTGTTCACGCCGCACTTCCTGGACGCGTCGAACTTCCGTACCCAGCTCGTCCAGGTCACCCCCATCGTGATCGTCTCGCTCGGGATGGCGCTGGTGATCGGCACCCAGGGCATCGACCTGTCGGTCGGCTCGGTGATGGCGCTGGCCGCCGCGCTCGTGGTCCTCTACCTCGGGTACGGCTGGTTACCGGCGCTGATCGTGGCCGTGATCGGCGGCGCCGTCATGGGGGCGGCCGGTGGCGCCCTGGTGGCCTACGTGGGCGTGCAACCGATCGTGGCCACGCTGGCCCTCCTGGTCGGCGTACGAGGGCTGGCCAACGTGCTGGTGCCCCAGCTCGTCGAGTTCCGCAACCCCGACCTGATCGCCCTGGGCAGCAGCTCGGTGGCCGGAATCCCGGTGATCGTGCTCATCGCGGCGGCCCTGACGCTGATCGTGCTGTTCGTGGTGCGGCGGACCACGTTCGGCCGGCAGGTGGTGGCGATCGGCGGGAACAGGTCGGCCAGCGAGTTGTCCGGGCTGCCGGTCAAACGCGTGCTCCTGACCGTCTACGTGATCTCCGGCCTGCTCGCCGCCCTGGCCGGGGTGCTGGCCACGGCCCGGCTGCAGGCCAGCGACCCGACCTCGCTCGGGCTGTTCATCGAGTTGTCGGCCATCACCGCCGTCGTCGTCGGCGGCACCCCGCTGACCGGCGGCCGGATCAGGGTGCTCAGCACCGTCATGGGCGCCCTGCTCATGCAACTGCTGTCGGCCACGCTGATCAAGCACAACCTGCCGCAGTCCTGGACCCAGATGGTCCAGGCGGTCATCATCCTGGCCGCCGTCTATGCCACCAGGGAGCGTGGGACCCGATGAACCGTGAACAGGTCAGCCGGGTACTCCAGCAGCACGGCGCCCTCATGGTGCTCGGCCTGCTGGTGATCGTGGGCAGCCTGGCCTTCGACTCCTTCGCCAAGCCCGAGAACGCGGCCAGCGTCGTGGTGTCCTCGTCGTTCCTGGCGATCATCGCGATCGGGATGACGTTCGTCATCATCAGCGGCGGCATCGACCTGTCGGTGGGCTCGCTGTTCGTGCTCGGGGGCGTCCTGGCGGCTTACGGCTCCCAGTACGGGCTGGTGGTGGCTTTGCTGCTGCCGCTGGTGGTGTGCGGCGTCGTCGGCCTGCTGCAGGGCCTGGTCATCGCCCGTACGGGAATGGCGCCGTTCATCGTGACCCTGGCGGGCCTGCTCGGTGTCAGGGGTCTGATGCTGGCGATCTCCGACGAAGGCGCCACCACCTATCTCGTGAAAAATCCCGCCTTCGCCTCCTTGGGCCAGGGCGAGTTGCTCGGCCTCTCGTACCCCGTGTACATCACCGTCGTCCTGGCCCTGGCGGCGATGGTCCTGCTGCAACGCACGGGCTTCGGCCAGAACGTGTACGCCATCGGCGGCAACGAGCAGGCGGCGGCTCTGATGGGCGTACCGGTCTCACGCACGAAGGTCTATGTCTACGTGATGTCGGGCCTGCTGGCGGGCCTGGCCGGTGCCCTGAACGCGGCCCGGCTCTCGTCCGGGGTGACGATCCTGGGCATCGGCCTGGAACTGGACGCGATCGCCGCCGTGGTGATCGGCGGAACCCTGCTGACCGGGGGAGCCGGGGGGATCACGGGGACGGTGGCCGGGGTGCTGCTGCTCGGGGTCATCCAGAGCCTGATCAACCAGGTGGGGAGTTTGACGTCGGCGTTCCAGCAGGTGGTGAGCGGGGCGTTCCTGGCGCTGGTGGTGGTGGCGCAGCGACTGCTGAGCAAAGCCCAGCGACTGACGTGACACGGGTGTGCCCCCGGACCGGTGTCCGGGGGCACACCGTTGGCGGCTAGTTGAGGTCTGCTGTCTCCTCCGGGGGGAGCGGGATGTCGAGGTGTGCGAACAGGGCTGCGAACATGCGAGTCTGCGTCGCCTCTATGCCCGCGACTTGTGTGTTAAGGCCGGTGACACTCGCCTCGACGCCGGTCAGCCGGTCCTCGACGCCGGTCAGCCGGTCCTCGACACCCGTCAGCCGCGTGTCGAGATCAGTGACCTTTGCCT
Source organism: Nonomuraea marmarensis (assembly GCF_043197025.1). Taxonomy (NCBI): domain Bacteria; kingdom Bacillati; phylum Actinomycetota; class Actinomycetes; order Streptosporangiales; family Streptosporangiaceae; genus Nonomuraea; species Nonomuraea marmarensis. Next base: position 44,884 of record NZ_JBICRM010000012.1, on the reverse strand, counting down.
CTAGGCTGGTCATCCGGGTGTCCAGGCCGGTGATGGCCTTTGTGTGTTCCTCCTGCTTCTCAAGCATCTCGTCCGTTTTCTCCACGAGTTTGGAGACGTCGATGCAGATGGCACGGATGTCTTCAGTGTGTCGCTCGTCGCGTCGCTCGAGATAGCCGACGCGACGGCCGAGATCTTGGAGGGTGACTGCCATGGCGAGCAGCTTAGCAGTGACCGAATGATTTCAGAGCGTAATCGTTGCTGATCATGCCCCGTGAAAGCCATCTACACCTGCACGCACCGCAACTAACGCACCCGCCCGCGCGGCTTCAGCCGAGTGCCGGGCAGGGTGGGCGCGGGCAGCGGCGCCCCGTCGAACCCCACGACAGCGCCGAAAACTGAGGGGCCGAACCCAGCGGTGCCCTCCATCCACTCCTTGCGGAACGCGGCGATCTCGTCGTGCGAGCGGCCGACGAAGTTCCACCACATGACGATCTCCTCGCCGAACGGCTCGCCGCCGATCAGCAGCACCCGCCCGCGCCCGGACAGCCGCAACCCCTCGCGCCCCGGCGCCAGGTACACCAGCGGTCCCCGCTCCAGCCGCTCGATCTCGCCGTCGAGCAGCAGCAGCCCGTGCTCGAACCCACGGGTGAGCGGCACCTCGCACGCGCCGTCGACCGCGATCTCGGCGCCCACGAGCGGGGTGTATGCGGTGGCGGGCGAGGACACCCCGCCGAGCGAGCCCATGACGACGGTCGCCGCGAAGCCGGACCCCGTGAGCACGGGCAAGACCGGGTGATGCTCGAAGCCGGGCCCGACGTGCCGATCGGAGCCGGGCAGCGCCACCCACAACTGCACCCCGTGCAGCACCGTGTCCGGGGACTCCTCCGAGTGCGAGATTCCGCGACCGGCGGTCATCAGGTTCAGCTGCCCGGGGCGTACCTGCTGCAGGGTGCCCAGGCTGTCGCGATGCAGCACCTCGCCCGCGAGCAGCCAGCTCACCGTCTGCAGGCCGGTGTGCGGGTGCGGCGGCACCCGCATGGCGGCCCGCTCCGGGCCGTAGGCGTCCACGAAGCACCAGGCGCCGATCATGCGCCGATGCCGGCCGGGCAGGGTTCTGCTCACCGACATCGCGCGCGGCCCGCCCAGCGGCACCTCGCGCCCCATCAGCACCTCGCTGTCCGCGCCCGCGTCGGCGCCGCAGCGGATCTCCTGCGGGTCAAGCTCCAGGTTGCTCACCCCAAGACTGTACGTTCTGCGCGCCAAACGACTGCAAAGCCCCCGGCAGGGCAGAAGAGATGCTCATGGCGGAGCCATTGGACAGCCGCAGGGCCGAACTGATCGAGGCGGCCCAGGCCAACTGGATATCGGCGCTCACCGATCTGGGCGGGCGCAACACGCTGCTTTACTACAAGGACCGGCGGGCAGGCACCCTCGACCTGGCCCCGGCCGACCCCGCGATGCTGGAACGCTTCCTGCGTACCGGCTCGATCAGGCTCACCCGCCTGTTCACCGACGCGGACTTCAGGGCCGACGCGATCAGGCGCGTGCAGGCCATCCACCGCAAGTCACGCGAGCTGCTCGAAGAGCGCGGCATCAGAGCCGGCTACCTGGCCACCGGCATGGCCAGATGGGACGAGCTGTTCCTGGAGCCGGCCGCGCCGGTGCTGCTGCGCGGGCTGACCATCACCCCCACCCGGGCCAGGCACGACGACTTCGACCTCACCCTCGACGACGAGTACGAGGTCAACCCCGTCCTGCTGCACAAGCTCGGCACCGTGTACGGCGCCGCCGTGGACCGGGCCACCGGCGACCACGACGAGTTGCGCGCCATCGCGGCGGCCGCCGAGGTGCCCGGGTTCGACATCCACGACCGGCTCGTGATCGGCACGTTCACCTACTCCAAGCTGCCCATGGTCAGGGACATGCAGGCGGCGGGCGAGCTGCTGGCCGACAGCGACATCGTGGCCGCCGTCGCGGGCGACCCCGACGCCCAGGAGCTGCTGTCCGGCGACCGCCGCGAGGCCCTCGGGCTCGACTCGCCGGAGGACGACTACTCGGTGCTCGACGCCGATTCCTCGCAGCGCAGCGCCATCGCGGCCGTGTTGTCGGGACGCAGCCTGGTCGTGCACGGGCCGCCCGGCACCGGCAAGAGCCAGACCATCGCGAACCTCGTCGCCGCACTGGTCGCCAGGGGCAGGAAGGTGCTGTTCGTGGCGGAGAAGCGGGCCGCCATCGACGCCGTGTTGTCCCGGCTCAAGGGCGCGGAGCTGGGCGACCTGGTGCTCGACATCCACGAGGGCACCAGGGACCGGCTGCGCATCGCCCGCGACCTCGGCGACACGCTCGACCTCGCCCAGACGGTGACCTCCGGCCCCGAGCAGGAGCTGGACCGGCGGCTCATCGACCGGCAACGGCGCCTGTCCCAGCACGTCGCCGGGCTGCACGAGCCGCACGCGCCGTGGGGGTTGTCGGCGTTCCAGATCCAGTCGGCGCTGCTCGGCATCCCGCTGGAGGCCCGTACCCCTGTGCGGCTCGCGCCGCCCGAACGCATCGACGTGGAGACGGCCGAGGGGATCAGGGACGAGCTGCGCGACTTCGCCCACCTGGGCGGTTTCACCCTGCGCCCCGGGAGCACGCCCTGGTACGGGGCCGCGCTGCGGACCGCCGAGCAGGCCAGGCAGGCCGGTGACCTGGCCTCGCGGCTGCACTCGCACCTGCTGCCGCTGCTGGCGTACCGGGTGGACCAGGCGTGCGGCGAGGTGGGACTGCGCGAGCCGGAGGGGCATCGGGAGCGGCTGGGGCGGCTGCAGCTGTTCGCCGGAGTCGCGCAGACGATGCGGCGGTTGTCGCCCCGGGTGTTCGAGGCCGACCCGGCACGCCTGGCCGAGGCGGTCGGCGAACGCGGCCCGGCCGGCCCGGCCGGCGAGCGCGCGTCGAACGGCGAGCGCGGGCCGATCGGGCTGCGGGAGCGGCACGCGCTACGCAGGCAGGCACGCGCCCTGTGGCTGGGGGCCGACAAGCCGGAGCGCACGGAATTGCACGCAGCCCTGGCGGCGGCCGCCGGACAGCTGGCCGAGTGGGAGTCGCTCCGCGTCCCGTCGCCGGACCAGGGCGCCTGGCGCGCGGGCCCCGACGGGACGGGCGCGTGGCAGGCGGGCCCCGGACCCGGCGACACGCCGCGCCCCGGAGACGGGGGCGCGTCGCCCGGAGAGGCTGGGCGTCGGGGGCGGCCGCCGTGGCCACCGTCCGATCTGGGCGGGTTGTTGCGGCTGCTGGCCGAGTGCGAGGCGCAGCTCGCCTCGCTGCGGGCCTACGTGCGCGTGCCGGACGACCCCGAGCAGGTGCTCGCCGCCCTCTGCGGCGACCGCGACACCGCGTGGAAACTCCCCAGACTGTACGAGCTGGGCATGCGATTCGACGCCCTGGGCCTCGGCCAGCTCCTCGACGATCTGGCACGCAAGCAGGCGGACGCGGACCTGGCGGCGGCCGCGTTCGACCATGCCTGGTACTCCTCGATCCTCGACCACATCAGGGTGAGCGACCCCCGCTACGCCGCCAACAGGGGAGACGCGCTCGACGAGATCGCCGGCGACTTCCGCGAGCGCGACATCCAGCACCTGGCCGCCAACCGGGCGCGCGTGCGCAGGGCCTGGGCGGTCAGGCTGCGCGACGCCGAGGACCGGCACCCGCTGCAGGCCAGGGTGATCCGCAAGCAGGCCGCGCTGCGCAAGGGTCACCTGCCGCTGCGGCGGCTGCTGGACCAGACCGGCGACGTGTTGTTCGCGCTCAAGCCGTGCTGGGCCATGTCCCCGCTGATCGTCAGCCAGGTGCTCCCCGCGACCCGGCTGTTCGATGTGGTGATCTTCGACGAGGCCAGCCAGATCGTGCCCGCCGACGCGGTGCCGTCCATCATGCGGGCGCACCAGCTCGTGGTCGCGGGCGACGACAGGCAGCTCCCGCCGACGAACTTCTTCCGCCAGATCGGTGACGGCATCGAGGACGTGGAGGACGAGGAGAGCATGGTGTCGTTCGGGGCGGGGTTCGAGTCGGTGCTCGACGCGCTCAGGCCGCTGCTGCCGACGTGGCCGCTGACCTGGCACTACCGCAGCAGGGACGAGCGGTTGGTGGCGTTCTCGAACGCGCGGATCTACGGTGGGGCGCTGACCACGTTTCCCGGCGTGTCGCGGGGCGACTGCCTGCGGCACGTGGTCGTCGCCCAGTCGGCGCTGCCGGGGCAGGAGGCGTCGGTGTCCGCCGAGGTGGACAAGGTCGTGGAGCTGGTGCTCGACCACGCCCGTGCCCGTCCCGGGGAGTCGCTCGGGGTCATCGCGCTCGGGATGCGGCACGCCGAGCAGGTGGACCAGGCGCTGCGGGCGGCGCTGGCCGCACATCCCGAGCTGGAGGACTTCTTCGCCGAGGACCTGCCGGAGCCGTTCTTCGTCAAGAACCTCGAACGCGTCCAGGGCGACGAGCGGGACGCGATCATCCTCACCATCGGGTACGGCAAGCACCGCGACGGCCGCATGCGTTACCAATGGGGCCCGTTGCTGCGCGACGGCGGCGAGCGCCGGCTGAACGTGGCCGCCACCCGCGCCAAACACCGCCTCACCCTGGTCAGCTCGTTCTCCAGCCATGACGTGGACCCCGCCCGTGTCACCAAGGCGGGGGCCAGGCTGCTGGCCGACTACCTGGAGTACGCGGGCTCGGGCGGCACCCCGGCGGACGCGTCCGGCGGCACGACGCTCAACCCGTTCGAGGCCGACGTACGGGACCGGCTGGCCCGCTCCGGCATCACCGTCGTGCCCCAGTACGGCGTGGGCGGCTTCCGCGTCGACTTCGCCGCCACCCATCCCCGCGACCCGGACAAGATGGTGCTGGCGATCGAGGCGGACGGGGCGTCGTACCGGGACTCGCGCAGCGTCCGCGACCGCGACCGGCTGCGCAAGGAGCACCTGGAACGGCTCGGCTGGAACTTCCACCGCCTGTGGTCCACGAACTGGTTCCACAACCCGCAGGCCGAGGCGGACAAACTCCGCGAAGCGTACGAGAAGGCAGTCGCCGAGAACGAACCCGAGCCACCTTCCACACCCCCACCGCCTGCGACCCCCTCCGAGAACGTGACGCCCTCTGGTAAGGCGCCGTCCACGCCCGGCACGGAGCTGGAGCGGCCACCGAAGGCGCCCGGCGCGGAGGTGGAGCGACGCGGCTGAGCCTCCGATCGACCGGCATGGGGGAGACCCGTCAGCTCAGGGTCTCCCACCAGCCGTCCACGGCCGGGGCGGCGGTGGTGTCGACACCCTCACCGGGCCGAGGTACCACGATCTTGACGTCGCGGGCCTTGGCCTCGCGCCACAGCCGCTCCACCGGCTCCGACCAGGGGTGCAGGGCCAGCGTGAACGTCGCCCAGTGCACCGGCAGCAGCAGCTCGCCCCCGAGATCCAGATGGGCGTTGACGGCCTCCTCGGGATCCATGTGGATGTCCGGCCACGCCGGGCTGTAGGCGCCGATCGGCATCAGCGTCAGGTCGAACGGCCCGTGCTCCGAGCCGATGCCCTGATATCCCGAGAAATATCCGGAATCGCCCGCGTAGAACACCCGCTTGCTCGCCCCGGCGACCACCCAGGAGCCCCACAACGTGTCGTTACGGCTGAACGCCCGCCCGGAGAAATGCCTGGCGGCCGTCGCGACGAACCGCAGCCCCGCCACCTCGGCCTCCTCGTTCCAGTCGAGTTCGACGATCCGGTACGCAGGCACGCCCCACCGCTCCAGGTGCGCCCCGATGCCCAGCGGCACCAGAAAGGGCGCCTTCTGGGTACGCGTCAGCGAGCGCACGGTCGCCAGGTCGAGATGGTCGTAATGGTCGTGCGAGATGGCGATGGCGTCGACCTGCGGCAGCTCGCCGAGCTCCACGGGCACCGGGTGGTGCCGCTTCGGCCCGACGAGCTGCGAGGGCGAGGGCCGCCTGCTCCACACCGGGTCGAACAGCACCCGCTTGCCCTCGATCTCCACCAGCGTGGAGGCGTGGCCGTACCAGACCGCGCGCACGCCGTCGGCGGGCGGCGGGCTGGACGGCGGGTAGCGCAGCGGGACGTGACCGTTCGGCCTGCGCTGCTCCCTGTCCTTGGCCAGCTCGCCGATCAGGTTCGCGGGCGGGGCGGTCATCATCGTGGTCGGCTCGGGCATCGGGTTGAAGAACGTGCCGTCCCTGAACTGCGGCGAGCGTCGCATCCGCGCCGCCCGGTCGGGCCCCGACGTCAGCGGGCGCACGCCCAGCTCGGCGGGCACCTCGCGCAACGCCCAGCCCGCTGCGGCGAGGGCCACGCCGCCCGCGAGGATCCGCCGTGCCGATCTCTTCCCTGCCATCGCCCCACACTCCCCTGGAAGGCTCTCGATCCCGCTCAACCGAACGGGATTCCCCGGTGTTCTCTACGATATATCGCGATAGGTCAGACCGTCTTGATCGATCCCCCGTCGATGACGTAGTCGGCGCCGCTGATGCTCCCGGCGTGCGGCGAGGCCAGATACGTCACCAGCGCGGCGACCTCCTCCGGTTCGACGAACCTACCCGTGGTCATTCCCGTGCTCGACGGCAGCCCCGCCAAGAGCTGTTCATGTTCCACGCCGAGCGAGGACGCCAGCGCGGCGCCGTACCCGTTGGGGCCCTCCCACAGCGAGGTGCGGCTGGCGCCGGGCGAGATCGTGTTGACCCGCACCCCCTGCGGGCCGAACTCCTCCGACAGCGCCTTGCCGAACGCGGTCAGCGCGGCCTTGGCCGTCGTGTACGGGACCGGCCCCGCGTGCGGCATCCGGGCGCCGTTGGAAGAGATGTTGATCAACGTGCCCCGCCGGCGGAGCAGGCTCGGCAGGGCGGCCCGGGTGGCGCGCACGGCGCTGAGGAAGTTCAGGTCGTACGTCTGGAGCCACTGGTCGTCGTCGAAGCCGAGGAAGCCGTCCGTCTGGCCCTCGCCCCCGTCGCCACCGCCCACGTTGTTGACCAGCAGGTCGATCTCGCCCAGCTCGGCCAGCGCCCGTTCGATCACCTCGGCGGGGCCGCCCGCGGTGGACAGGTCGGCCGTCACCACGCTCGCGCCGGTCTCCTTCAGCGCGGGCGAGATCGTGCGTGCGGCGGCCACGACCCGCATCCCCTCGCCGGTCAGTGCCTTGACGATGGCCAGCCCGAGGCCCCTGCTCGCGCCGGTGACGACGGCGGTCTTGCCGGTGAGCCGCATGTCCATGACTGTCTCCGTTACTAGTTGCGTCAGTCGGGATGCTTCGACTCTACGACTTGCAACATTGATGACGCAAGTTGTCGGCAAACGAGGACGTTGCCGTACCCTGTTGGGGTGAGCGAGACGACGCGGGTGTTGCGGTCCGACGCTGAGCGGACCGTGCGGACGATCCTGGAGGCGGCCGAGCGGGTTCTCAGCAGGAACCCCTCGGCCAGCATGGAGCAGATCGCCGAGGCGGCGGGGGTGGCGCGCACGACCGTGCACCGGCGCTTCGCCTCGCGGGAGGCGCTGGTGGACGCGATGGCGGCGTGGGCGACCCGGCAGTTCGCCGCCGCCGTGGAGGCCGCCCATCCCGAGACGACGCCGCCGATGGTCGCGCTCTACCAGGTCACGGCGAACGTGTTGCGGGTGAAGCTCGACTGGGGATTCGCGATGAGCCGGGCTGTGTCGGCCGACCCCGAGGTGGCCAGGGTGCACGCGGACGTCGCGGAGCGCTGCGCCCGGTTGTTCCACAGGGCGCGGGAGGTGGGGGTGCTGCGGGCCGACGTCGACCCCGACTGGGCCAGGCGGGTCTACTACGCGCTGGTCCACGAGGCGGCCGAGAGCCGCGACGGCGACGCCGACGCCCTGGCCACGCGCCTGGTGGACACGCTGCTCCGGGGCGTCGGCACGGGCAAGGGCCTCGATTAGGCCGGGTCAGCCGATCACCGGAAACCCCGGTTTCGACCAGACGTTCGGGGTGAGGCAGTCGATCATCCGGGTCCCCTTTCGGCTCTGGCCTCCGATCGTCGGTCTCGCCGCTCTTCGCGCGGTTTGCGGGCCGGGAAGGGCCAGGGATTGGGGCGGCAGCGGCCCAGCGACTTCGACTGCTGCGTCATGACGGGGGCCAGGCGGCCGGGGCCGGGGCAGGGGCGGTGGCTGTGTCCCAGGCTGTGGCCGACCTCGTGGCTGATCACGTAGTTCCGGTACGCGGCCAGGTCGCCGCCGTACTGGGGGACGCCTTTCGCCCAGCGCAGGGCGTTGATGACGGAACGGGTGCCGTTCCAGCAGGACAACGTGCCCCCGGTGCGCAGCGGGCGGCACTGGCGGATGGTGAGGCGAGGGCTGGACAGGGCGACGCGCACGCGTACCGGGCCGTGGTCGACGCGCTGGAAGCGGGCCCAGCCGCGGACGTCGTTGAGGGTGCGATGCACGGCGGCCGCGAACTCGCCGGGGTCGAACGGCAGGCCGCGCTCCACCTCCACCAGGTAGCGCACCACCGATCCCCGGCCCGGCCTGGCGGGGGCGCCGCCGGGCACGACGGCGTACCTGCCCGAGGCCGCGAACGGCACCCGCACGTCACGCTGCCGGGGCGCGATGGAAGGCAGGGGCGTCCTGGACGGGGAGGGCGTGGGCGGCGGGGACGGCCTGGGCGGCGAGGGTGCGGGCGGCCGGGTGCCGCATCCGGCGGCCGCCAGCAGCAGGGCCAGCACCAGCAGTGCGAGCAGCGGCAATGCGGCCTCCCCACGAGATCACGGTGGGGAGGAAACCGATCATACGTTGCTGCTTGTCGCGCTTGTCGGGCAGGGTGCGGAAAGGTGGGGAATGATCATGATGGGGCTCAGGTGGTGGGCGGCGCGTAGGGCGTGATGTCGATCGGGGGCTCCTCGCCGAGGGCGAGCGCGGCGGCGATCTGGCCGGTGAAGGGGCCCGCGGTCAGCCCGTACGCGCTCAGGCCCGTCGCCACCACCACGCGGGGGGTGAGCGGGCCGATGAGGGCGGGGCCGGGGGCGTACACCGGGCGCAGGCCGACCCTGGTCTCCGCCACCGTCGCGGCGAACAGCCCCGGCGCCACCCGCAGCCCCGCCTCGATCACCTCGGCGAGCCCGCCCATCGTGACCCGGGGCGCGAACCCGACGTCCTCCACGGTCGCGCCGACCACGACGCGGGAGTGGGGGAAGCCCAGCAGGTACGGGCCCTTCCTGGGCAGCACGATCGGCCACCACGCGGTGTCGACGCCCTCGAGGGTGGCGTGCAGGATCTGGCCCCGCCTGGGGAACACCGGCAGCTCCACGCCCAGCGGCCGGCACACCTCGCCCGCCCAGGCCCCGGCGGCGACGATCACCATGTCCGCGTCGAGAGGCACGCCCTGGCCGGCGAAGCGGCGGCCACCCGTGGTCGAGGGTGGTGGGGTGGACGGGGGCGTGAGCGGGGCGGCCTGACGCCAGGACGCGGTCTCGCCGCCTTCCCGCCCGGACCCGGCTTGTACGGCCGGCGCGGCGTCCTGCCGCCCGGATGCCGGCGCACCCTGGACGGGGGCCGCCTGCTGGACGGGGTCCTCGTCCAGCACGGCGTGCACGTGCACCTGGCCGTCGGGGGTGAGCGTCGCGGCGCCCCGGCGTACCTGCGCGCCCTGGTTGACGGCGGCGCGGAGCAGGGCGTCGCGCACCCAGGAGCCGTCCACGCGGGCCGCGCCGGGGACGAGGATCGCGCTCAGGGTGTCGGACAGCGGCGGGAACAGCTCGGCCGGGGTGTCGATGTCGGTGATGTCGCCCATTTCGGGCGCGGAGGGGTGGCGGCGGCGGAGCAGGGCGCGTACCGGCCCCAGGTCGGCCGGGTCCTCGGCCACCAGCAGGGCGCCCACCTTGGCGTACCCGATGTCCTCGCCCAGCGCCTCCACCAGGCCCGGGTAGTGGCGGGCGCCCTCGCGGGTCAGCCGGTACCAGTCGTCGTCCTCCGGATGGTCCACCCACGGGCACACGATGCCCGCGCCCGCCTGCGTCGCCTGGCCAGGAAAACCGCCGTCCACCACGGTCACCGACACGCCGCGGCCGCTCAGGTGGTAGGCCGCGCCGGCGCCGACGATGCCGCTTCCGATCACCACAACACGCATGAACCCAATGATCGCAGCCGGGTGACCTCGGCCTGCGGCGGGGCCGCGCCCCTTGCCAAGCGGATACCCGTGCACGGCCTTCTCCGGGCAACGGCGACGCGGAACGCGGACAGGTCTAAGGTCGGCGCATGGACGTCGCCGTCACCAGGATCGACCTACCGCTCCCGGTCCGGGCCGCCGCGTCCGACGGGACCACCGTGTGGTGCGCCACGTCCGGCGGCGTGCGGGCTTACACGACGTCCGGCACGCCACTGGACCATGACACCGCGCCTCGTCAGCCGGACGCGGCCTGGCAGGAGGACTTACGGTCGCTGGCGGCGGTGCCCGGGACGGTGGCCGGTGCGGCGGGCGTGCCCGGCACGTTGGCCGAGACCGTGATGGTGCCCAGGACGTTCGCGGGGATGCCGGCCGTGAACTCGTTACCCACCGGAACCCTGGCGGGCACGGCCGGCGGCCGGGTGTACTGGCTCGATCCCGGCGGCGCGCCGCTCGCCAGCGTGCTCTTCGACGGCCGGGTCGTCGCGGGTGGCGGGGAGATCTGGGCCGTCGCCGCCGACCGGGCGTACCGGCTGCTCGCGCCCGGCCGCCTGGGTGAGCCGGTGGAGTTACCGGGCCTCGACCTGTGCGCGGTGGAGGGGGAACGGTTGTGGTGGACGTCCACACGGGACACCCTGCTGCGCGGCGGGCCGAGGGAGGTGGACCTCGGGCGGGGACGGCGTGGCGGCATGACCGTGTGCGCGGGCTCCCTGTGGGTCAGCGTGGCGGGCGGGCTGCTGCGGGTCTCCGCCTGGTCGGGCGAGCCGAGGCGGTTCGTGAGCGCGCCGGAGGGGCCGGTGCCGTTCCTCGTGTGCGCGAACGGGGTGCTGGCGGGGGCCCGCCGTGACCTGTTCGCGCACGCCCCGGCCGCCGGGGCCGTGTCCCGCGTGATCCCGCTGGGCCTGGACGCGCCAGTCGGGCTGGTGATCGCGGCGGGCAAGCACGTCTGGGCCTTCCCCGCCGACCGCTCCCAAGCCCTGATCGTCGCGATGTGACGGAGCGTCTCAGCCGGCGCCCCAGCCGTAGGCCTTCATCAGCCGGGCCGCCACCCGGGCGAAGCGGTCGCCGTCGAGCACCGCGCCCTCGCGCCGGATGTCGTCCTCGTCCAGCACGAACACCCGGTCCAGCCGTACGTAGGACACCCGGCCGTCGCGACCCCACGGCCCCAGCTCCAGCCAGTCGGGCCCGTCGTCGCCCTTGCTGGACAACATCATGCCCAGGAGCCTGCGCCCGGTACGGCCCACGACCAGCAGGGGGCGGTCCTTGCCCCGGGCCGGGTCCTCCTCGTACGGCACCCAGGCCCAGACGATCTCACCGGGGTCGGCCAGGCCGTCGAGGTCGGGGGAGTACGCCAGGGTGGCGGGTCCCTTGAGGGAATGGATCTCGCGTACCGCACCCCGGGCGGGGCGGGAGTCCTCACCTAGATCACGCATTGTGGGAGCTTACGGGGGCAGGCCCGGGAAAATCCACCCGTCAGGCCGGTCAGAGCCCCGAGAAGAACGTCCTGACGTCGTCCGCCAGCAGCGAGGGGGCCTGGAGGGCGGCATAGTGCACCCGCTGGCCGTCGATCTCGGTCGTGTACTGCGGCAGCGCGTTCAGCCGGGCCTCGTGCGCGCGCCACGAGTAGCCGTCGAGCCAGTACGCGGCCAGCTCCCGCACCGCCTCCGGCGGCACGCCGTACGACCAGCCGACCCCGTCGAGCGCGTCGGGCCAGCGGGTACGCCCGAGCCGCTGCCGCAGGTCGTCGAGCCGGTCCTGTGATATGTCGATGACGAATGCGTCCATGCCTCGCGACACTAGGCGCCAATGCGGTCAGAATAAGGAACGCCTGCGCATTCTTGGGCGGCGCCTGCTCTCCTCTAGAATCTGATTCTGTGTCGTCAGCGTTCTTCACTCAGAAGCGGGACGAGCTCGTCCCCGCGCCGCACGCCCGCGGCCCCTGGTCCCCTGACATGCTCCACGGCCGCCTGCTCGGCGGGCTCGCCGCGCGGGCGATCGAGGAGCGGTACGCCCAGCCGGGGCTGCACTTCGCCCGGCTGACCGTCGACCTGTTCCGCAACAGCCCGATGTTGCCCGTCACGGTGGAGACCGCCCTGGTCAGGGACGGGCGCAGGATCCGGGTCGCCGACGCGACGATCTCCACCGACCAGGGTGTGATCGGGCGGGCCAGCGCCGTCCTGCTCCGGCAGGGTGCGCAACCTGGCGGGGATCAGACGGTCGTCACGCCCGCCTGGGACGCGCCGCCGCCCTCCGGGCCGCCGGTGGAGGGGCGCGACTGGACGCCGCCGTTCGACCTGTGGCGGCTGACCGGCTGGGGCGAGCCGGGGCCGGGTCGGGTGTGGCTGCGGGAGACGTATCCGCTGGTGGACGAGGAGCCGGTGACGCCGTTCGTACGCGCTGCGCTGGCCGCCGACTTCGCCAGCCCGCTGAGCAACGCGGGGCCGGACGGGCTGCGCTTCATCAACGCCGACTACACGCTGACCCTGGGCCGGCTCCCGGAGGGTGACCTCATCGGCGTCGAGGCCACCGGCCACCTCAGCGCGGGGGGTGTGGCGACGGGCCAGGTCACCCTGCACGACACGGCCGGCCCCATCGGCTTCTGCCTGGTAACGGCAGTGGCCAACGCCGCCGCCATCGGCGGCCGCTAACCCCGTCACCGCGCACTGGACGCTGCACCACACGTGGTGCGCACGGCACGTCGGGCGCGCGCCGCGTTGGTGTGCGGACGGCTCGGCGCGGTCGCGGGAGGCGGCCGCTTGCGCGAGCCGCTCCACGCGTCGAAAGCGGCGGGCTACGCCGGGCGTTCCGTGCGGTCGCCGGACCAGTCCGTGTGGAAGGCGCCCTCCTTGTCCACCCGCTGGTACGTGTGCGCCCCGAAGAAGTCCCGCAACCCCTGCACCAGCGCCGCCGGCAGCCGGTCGCGGCGCAGCCCGTCGTAGTACGCCAGCGCCGACGAGAACCCAGGCGTGGGCACGCCGATCTGGACCGCCGTGGTCACCACCCGCCGCCACGCCTCCTGGGCCGTGTCCAGGGCGGCCGCGAACGCCGGGTCCGCCAGCAGCGTGGGCAATCCGGGGTTCGCGTCATAGGCGGCCCGGATCCGGTCCAGGAACTTGGCCCGGATGATGCATCCCCCACGCCAGATCGTGGCCATCGCCCCCAGGTCCACGTCCCAGCCGTACTCCTTCGAGGCGGCGGCCATCTGGTCGAAGCCCTGGGCGTAGGCGACGATCTTGGAGGCGTAGAGAGCCTGCCGCACGTCCTCCACCAGCTCGCGCCCCCCGACCCCGGTCAGATGAGGGCCCTGGAGCGAGGTGGTGGCGGCGCGCTGCTCCGGGTGGCCCGAGAGCGCACGCGCGAAGGTGGCCTCCGCGATGCCCGTCACCGGGACGCCCAGGTCGAGCGCGCTCTGCACGGTCCAGCGGCCGGTGCCCTTCTGCTCGGCCTGGTCCACCACGACGTCCACGAACGGCTTGCCCGTCTCCGCGTCCACCTGATCGAGCACCTCGGCGGTGATCTCGATCAGGTACGAGTCCAGGTCCCCCCGGTTCCACTCGCGGAAGACCTCGGCCAGTTCGGCCGGAGTGGCGCCCAGGGCCTGGCGCAGCAGGTCGTACGACTCCGCGATGAGCTGCATGTCCGAATATTCGATGCCGTTGTGCACCATTTTCACGAAATGTCCGGCACCGTCGGGCCCGACGTGCACCGAACACGGCACCCCGTCCACCTTGGCCGAGATGTCCTGCAGGATCGGCCCGAGCGCCTCCCACGACTCCTTCGACCCGCCCGGCATGATGCTCGGGCCGAGCAGCGCGCCCTCCTCGCCGCCGGAGATGCCGGTGCCCACGAAGTGGATGCCCCGCTCGCGCAGCGCGGCCTCGCGCCGCCTGGTGTCCTCGAAGTGCGCGTTGCCGCCGTCGACGATCATGTCGCCCGGCTCCATCAGGTCGGCGAGTTCGTTGATCACGGCGTCGGTGCCCGCGCCCGCCTTGACCATGATGATCGCGCGCCGCGGCCGCTTCAGCGAGGCGACGAAGGCGGCCATCTCCTCCGACGGCACGAACGTGCCCTCCCCGCCGAACTCCTTGACCAACTGCTGCGTACGGCCGTACGACCGGTTGTGCACGGCCACCGCGTATCCGTGCCTGGCCAGGTTGCGGGCCAGGTTGCGCCCCATGGTGGCCAGGCCGGTGACGCCGATGTCTGCCAAGTCCATCTCAGCTCCTCTGTGGGGAATACGCAGGATCCAGCCAGGTAGTTCGGCGGGATATTCCTGGATTGATCGCTCTATCGCGCGCCGAGCTCGCCGGGCCCGCCGGGACGGTCGGCAGGATCGGTGTAGCGCCTGAAGGCACGTTCGACCTCGTCCCTGCCGTACCCACCGGACGGCGGTCCGATTCTCAGCGCACCGGGAACCGTCCGAGTCGAACGGGACGCCGGGGCCCGGGGGAAGTCGGTCACAGGTCCATGACACCATGAAGGACTATGCGGATCATCATCGCGGGTGGCCACGGGAAGATCGCGCTGCGCCTGGCGGAGCGGCTCAAATCCGGTGCGGTCGGCGTGGTGCGCAATCCCGCCCATGTCGCCGACGTCGAGGCCACCGGGGCCGAGGCCGTGGTGTGCGACCTGGAGCAGGCGACCGTCGAGGAAGTCACCGAGATCCTGCGCGGGGCCGACGCCGTGGTCTTCGCGGCGGGGGCCGGGCCGGGCAGCGGCGCGGCCCGTAAGGACACCGTGGACAGGGGCGCGTCCGTGCTGCTCGCCGAGGCGGCCGAACGGGCCGGGGCCGGCAGGTTCATCCAGGTCTCCTCCATGGGCGCGGGCAAGCCGCCCAGACCCGGCGGTGACGACGTCTGGGCCGCCTACATCGCCGCCAAGACCGCCGCCGAGGACGACCTGCGCGCCCGCGACCTCGCCTGGACGATCCTGCGGCCTGGCCGGCTGACCGACGAGCCGGGCACGGGCCTGGTGCGGCTGGCGCCCGAGGTCCCGCCGGGCTCGGTCCCGCGCGAGGATGTGGCCGCCGTCATCGTGGCCCTGCTCGAAGCCCCGGGTACGGCCCGCCGGACCCTGGAACTCGTCTCTGGTGACACGCCCATCATCAGCCTCGTTGGGAGAGAGTGAAGACGTGACGGAATATCGCACACTTGGACGTACCGGTCTCAAAGTCAGCCCGCTGTGCCTCGGCGCGATGATGTTCGGCTGGTGGGGTGAGTCCGACCCCGGGGAATCGTCCCGGATCATCGACCGGGCGCTCGACTCGGGCATCAACTTCATCGACACCGCCGACGTCTACTCCCAGGGCCAGTCGGACGAGTTCGTCGGCCAGGCGCTGGCCAAGTCCGGCAAACGTGACGACGTGGTGCTGGCCACCAAGTGCCACGGGGTCATGGGCGAGGGCCCCAACCAGCGGGGCAACTCCCGCCGCTGGATCTTCCAGGCCGTCGAGAACAGCCTGCGCCGCCTCGGCACCGACTGGATCGACCTCTACCAGATCCACCGGCCGGACCCCGGCACCGACATCGACGAGACCCTCGGCGCACTCACCGACCTCGTCCGGCAGGGCAAGGTCCGCTACATCGGCAGCTCCACCTTCCCGGCGCACCGCATGGTCGAGGCCCAGTGGGCGTCGGAGCGGCGCTCGCTGGAGCGGTTCGTGTGCGAGCAGCCGCCGTACTCGCCGCTCGTGCGCGGCATCGAGGCCGATGTGCTGCCCGTGGCCGAGAAGTACGGCATGGGCGTCATCGTCTGGAGCCCGCTCGCCGGCGGCTGGTTGTCCGGCCGCTACCGCAAGGACCAGGCGCAACCGCAGACCCGCAGGGCCGAGCGGCTGCCGCAGCGCTACGACATGACGCTGGAGGTCAACCAGCGCAAGCTGGACGCGGTGGAGCAGCTCGCGCTGCTGGCGGAGGAGGCCGGGATCACGCTGGTCGAGCTGGCGCTGGCGTTCACGATCAGGCATCGGGCGGTGACCTCGGCCATCATCGGGCCGCGCACCATGGAGCACCTGGACAGCCAGCTCGCCGCCACCGAGGTGCGCCTGACGGACGACGTGCTCGACCGGATCGACGAGATCGTCCCGCCCGGCGTCACGCTCAACCGGGCCGACGCGGGCTGGGAGCCGCCAGAGCTGTCCGAGCCGGCCCTTCGACGTCGGCGGTGAGGGGGCGAGGAAGTCCCCGGCGATAGCACGCGACCAGCGA
This sequence comes from Nonomuraea marmarensis, assembly GCF_043197025.1. NCBI lineage: Bacteria > Bacillati > Actinomycetota > Actinomycetes > Streptosporangiales > Streptosporangiaceae > Nonomuraea > Nonomuraea marmarensis. The sequence goes on along the minus strand of NZ_JBICRM010000012.1, from coordinate 28,559 downwards.
TGCTTTGCCGAATGCTGGCTATGACGTGCGGCATGTGCGGCTAGATGTCCCCCTGAGTGTGAGGGGGCGTTCGATGTCGGATATGCCGTACAGGTCGTTCTTTGGCGGGGACCCGTTCAGAGGGTTCGAGGAGCTCACGGGCCGGGTGTTCGGCGGCATGGAGGGCTGGCCGCCGACCCGGCCCAGCGTGCAGCGGGTGGACGTGGGCAAGCTGCTGAGCGCCTCGGCCAGGGAGGTGCTGAGCCGGGCGCTGGAGGCGGCGGGGGAGCGCGGCGCCGCGGACCTGGACGTGCTCGACCTCCTCGACGCGCTGATCGACGACGACACCGCCCAGGCCCTGCTGCGTACGGCGGGCGTGGACACGGGCCGGTTGCGGGACCGCATCGACGCGCTCGCGGGCCCCGGGGAGCCGGCCGAGCCGCCCACCACGCTCTCGCCCGCGGCCAAACGGGCCATCCTGGACGCCCAGCGGATCTCCCGCGCGCTGCAGTCGTCGTACATCGGGCCCGAGCACCTGCTGCTCGCGCTCGCCGCCAACCCCGACTCCAGCACCGCCCGCCTGCTGCAGGAGCAGGGCGTCTCGGCCAACGAGCTGCAGCAGGCCCTCCTGTCCGGGGCCGCCAGGCCGGGCGAGGGCCGCAGGTCCACCGGCACGCCGTCGCTCGACGAGTACGGCCGCGACCTCACTGAAGAGGCCAGGCAGGGCAAGATCGACCCGGTCGTCGGCCGCGAGGACGAGATCGAGCAGGCCATCGAGGTGCTGTCGCGGCGCACCAAGAACAACCCGTGCCTCATCGGCGAGCCCGGCGTCGGCAAGACCGCGATCGTCGAGGGCATCGCCCAGCGCATCGTGAACGGCAGCGTCCCCGACACGCTCAAGGACCGCCGCGTCGTCGGCCTCGACCTGACCGGGATGGTGGCCGGGACGAAGTATCGAGGCGAGTTCGAGGAACGCGTCAAGAAGGTCATCGACGAGGTGCGCTCGCACGCCGACGAGATCATCGTGTTCATCGACGAGGTGCACAACCTGGTCGGCGCGGGCGCCGCCGAGGGCGGCATGGACGCCGCGAACATCCTCAAGCCCGCCCTGGCCCGCGGCGAGCTGCACGTCGTCGCCGCCACTACGATCGACGAATACCGCAAGAACATCGAGAAGGACGCCGCGCTCGAACGCCGCTTCCAGCCGATCCTGGTCTCCGAGCCGACCGTGGAGCAGACGGTCGAGATCCTGGCCGGGCTGCGGGACACGTACGAGGCTCACCACCAGGTCCGCATCACCGACGAGGCCCTCGACGCGGCCGCGAACCTGTCGGCCCGCTACATCGCCGACCGTTTCCTGCCCGACAAGGCCATCGACCTCATGGACCAGGCCTCCGCCAGGGTGCGGCTGCGCTCGCGCACGCCCGGCAGCGACGTGCGCGAGCTGGAGGAGCGGCTGGACGCGCTGCACCGCGAGAAGGACCAGGCCGTCTCCGCCGACGACTTCGACCGCGCCAAGGACCTGACCATGCAGATCGACAAGCTCAGGCCCGAACTGGAGCGTGCCCGGCACGGCGCGGACACCGTGCCCCAGGTCATGGTGGAGGACATCGCCGAGGTCGTCTCCCGCCGCACCGGCATCCCGGTCACCCAGCTCACCGCGCAGGAGCGCGACCGTCTCATGCGTCTCGAAGAGCACCTGCACCAGCGCGTGATCGGCCAGGACGAGGCGGTGACCGCCATCGCCGAGGCCGTACGCAGAGCCAGGGCGGGCCTGTCCGACCCGAACCGCCCGATCGGCAGCTTCCTGTTCCTCGGCCCGACGGGTGTCGGCAAGACGGAGCTGGCCAGGGCCCTGGCGGCGGCGCTGTTCGGGGGCGAGGACCACATGGTGCGCATCGACATGAGCGAGTTCCAGGAGCGGCACACGGTCTCGCGCCTCATCGGCGCCCCGCCCGGATATGTCGGGTACGAGGAGGCGGGCCAGCTCACCGAGGCCGTACGCCGCCGCCCGCACGGCGTGATCCTCCTGGACGAGGTCGAGAAGGCCCACCCCGACGTCATGAACATCCTGCTGCAGATGCTCGACGACGGCCGCCTGACCGACGGCCAGGGCCGCACGGTGGACTTCACCAACACGATCGTCATCATGACCAGCAACATCGGCGCCCAGCTCATCCTGGAGTCCTCGGGGGACACCGCCGAGCTGCAGGACCAGCTCATGGACCTGCTGCGGCACTCGCTGCGGCCCGAGCTGCTCAACCGCATCGACGAGACGATCATCTTCAAGCGGCTCGAACGCGAGCAGCTGCGCCGGATCGTGGACCTGCTGCTGGAACGCACCCGGCAGCGGCTGCGCGGCCAGGACGTCACGATGGACGTCACGGACGCGGCCAAGGACTGGCTGGCGGAACGCGGCTACCAGCCCGAGTTCGGGGCCCGCCCGCTGCGCCGCACCGTGCAGCGGGAGCTGGACAACCGGCTGTCCACGATGTTGCTGACCGGCGAGATCATCGAGGGCGGCCGGGTCACGGTGGACGTCGAAGACGACCGGCTCCGGCTCAAGGCGCACAACCCGGAGCCGGTCGGCTGAGTCCCCGGGAGGCGGTCAGGACAGGGCGGCCCGGGCTCGTTCGCGGCACTCGGCCAGGGTGAGGCCGGCCAGGGCCTCGCGGACGGCGGGCACGCTCACCGGGGCCATGGACAGGCTCGTCACGCCGAGCCCCACCAGCAGCGGCGCCAGCAGCGGATCGCCCGCCGACTCGCCGCACACCCCGACCGGCTTGCCCGCCTCCCGCCCGGCCTCGGCGCAGATCGCGATCAGCTCCAGCAGCGCGGGCTGGCGCGGATCGAGCAGGTCGGCCAGGGCGGAGTGCTGGCGGTCGGCGGCGAAGGTGTACTGGGCCAGGTCGTTCGTGCCGATGCTGAGGAAGTCCACCTCCTGCAGCAGCCGCCCCGCCCGCAGCGCCGCGGCCGGGACCTCGACCATCGCCCCGACCTTGGCGATGCCCTTCGCCCTCGCCCGGCGGGCGAAGCCGGTCGCCTCCGCCATGGTGGTGACCATGGGGGCCATCACCCACGCGTGCGTGCCCGTCGCGCGGGCCGCCGCGGCGATCGCGTCCAGCTGGGTGTCCAGGACGTCCGGCAGCAGCCGGTCCACCCGCAGCCCCCGTACGCCCAGGGCCGGGTTCTGCTCCTCCGGCAGGCCCAGGAACGGCAGCGGCTTGTCGGTGCCCGCGTCGAGCGTGCGCACGATCACCGACTCCGCCTGCCCGAACACCTCCGCGTACGCGGCCACTTGCTCGTCGAACGACGGCGCCTGCTTGCGGTCGAGGAACAGGAACTCCGTCCTGAACAGCCCGACCCCCTCGGCGCCCGGCCGCAGGTCCTTGGCCGAGCCGATGTTGAGCAGCAGCTTCACCGGATGGCCGTCGGCGGTCCTGCCGGGGCCGCTGCTCGCCGCCAGCCTGGCCCGCTCCGCGCGGTCGCGCTCCCTGACCGCGGCCGCCTCCTCCTCGGTGAGGCCGATCGCGATCTCGCCGGTGGCGCCGTCCACGCCGACGACCGTGCCGTCGGGCAGCTCCATGACGCCCTCGCAGGCCACCACCGCGGGCAGGCCCCGGCCCCTGGCCAGGATCGCCGTGTGGCTCGTGGGTCCGCCTCGCTCGGTCACCAGCGCCAGCACATCGGGGCCCAGGCCGGCGGTGTCGGCGGGGGAGAGGTCCGCGGCCACCAGCACGTACGGGTGGCCGGGGGCGGGGAGTCCGGGCATGGGCAGGTCGAGCGCGTACGCCACGGCCCGGTGCTTGAGGTCGTCCAGGTCGGCGGCCCGCTCCGCGAGGTAGCCGCCGAGCGCGGCGAGCGCCTCCCGGTGTTGCGCGAAGGCCGCGTCCAGGGCGTGCGCGACGTCGAGGCCGTCGCGGGCCCGGCGCTCGGCGTCCTCCAGCAGCATGGGATCGTCGGCGATCATGGCGAGCGCTTCGAGGATCTCGGCGGCCTCGCCCCGCGCCGCGGCGGCCCGCCGGTTGAGGTCGGCGGTCACCGCCTCCAGCGCCTTGGCGACGGCGGCCGACTCGGCGTCGGGGTCCGCGACCGGGCGCGGCGCGGGCAGCGTCGGCGGGGCGGCCATCCGGACCACCGGCCCCGCCGCCCGCCCCTGGCTGACCCCGAGACCGGTCAGCCGCCCGGCGGCACCCGTCCAGGGGCCGCTGTCAGGCATCGAGGGCCTCTTCCGCGTCCAGGTCGCGCGAGAGCAGCGCCACCAGCGTGTCCAGCGCCTCCTCCGCCCCCGGCCCGTCCGCCTCCAGAGTCACCTCCGTGCCGTGCACGGCCCCCAGCGACAGCACCCCCAGCATGCTCTTGGCCGGGACCGACTTCTCGCCCAGCCGCACCGTGACCGGCACCCCCAGCCGGACCGCCGCCTGCACGAACAGCTTGGCCGGCCGCGCGTGCAGGCCGCTGGCAGAGGCCACGACCACCGTTCGATGTGCCATTGCGAACCTCCTAGGGCTCAATTGTGACCTTGATGGCCGCGCCCCGGCTGACCAGGTCGATCCCGTCGAGCACCTGGGGCAGCGGCAGCCGGTGGGTGATCAGGTCGGACACCGTGACGGCCCCCTCGGAGACCAGCCGCAGCGCCTCGGCGTTGTGCGCGGGGCTGGAGCCGTTCGCGCCGATGATGGTCAGCTCGCGGTAGTGCACCAGGTTCGAGTCCAGCGCGATGATCGGGTCGTCCTTGGGCAGGCCGCCGAAGAAGCTGATCCGGCCCTGCCGGGCCGCCATCCGCACCGCCTGTTCCTGGGCCGCCCCCGACGCCGCCGCCGTGATCACGACGTCGGCGCCCCTGCCGCCGGTCAGCTTGAGCACCTGCTCGACAGGGTCGGAGTCGATCGCCGCGTCAGGGTGCACCAGCTCGGCCGCCATCGCCAGTCGTTGCGCGTTGACGTCCACGAGGAAGACCCGGGCGGCGCCGCGCGCCCGCGCCAGGCGTACGTGCAGGCAGCCGATCGGGCCCGCGCCCATCACCACCACGTCGTCGCCCGCGCCGACGCGCGCCAGCGACTGGCCGTTGAGCACGCACGCGAGCGGCTCGGCCACCGACGCCTCCGCGAAGCCGACGCCGGCGGGGATGGCGTTGACGCCGTTCACGGCCAGCACCTTCGCCGGGATGATCATGTACTCGGCGAAGCCGCCGTCGTAGTGATAGCCCATCGACTCCTGGTTCGGGCAGACGGTCTGGCGGCCCCGCAGGCACTCCTGGCACGTCCCGCACGGGATCGCGGCGATCACCTGGACCCGTGCGCCCGTGTCCACGACCTGGCCGGCGATCTCGTGGCCCATCACCCGCGGCGGCCTGATGTGGTGGTGGCCGAACTTCAGGATCTTGGCGTCCGTGCCGCACGTCGAGCAGTTGCGTACCCGGATCTTCAGCTCGCCGGGCCCGGCGACGGGCTCGGGCGCGTCCTCGATCCTGATGTCGCCCGGAGCGTGGAATCTGGCGACCTTCATGTGAGCTCCTTCAGCACCTGCGAGACCTCCGTGGCCTCGCGCAACGTTCTGGCGCGGTCGGGGTCGAGCAGGATCTCGGCCAGCGCCGCCAGCAGCGGCACGTGCCCGTCGTCCTTGGCCGCGATGCCGACGCAGAGCGTGACCAGCTCGCCGTCCCAGTCCACGCCGCCGGGGAAGCGCACCACGCAGATCGCGTCGCGCTTGACGTCCTCTTTGGAGGCGTTCGTCCCGTGCGGGATGGCCACGCCCTCGCCGACGTAGGTGGAGATCGTGCGCTCGCGTTCGAGCATCGCGTCGATGTACGACTCCGCGACCGCCCCCACCTCGACCAGCGCCCGCCCGCACCGGCGGATGGCCGTGTCGCGGTCGGGGGCGCTCTCGTGCAGCAGCACCGCCCGCGGGTCGAGCAGGTCGTCACGCATCGACCGTGCCGCCGTTCTTGATCGTGTTCACCAGCCTGGTCACCGCCGGGTCCCCGAGGAAGATCTGGAACGACACCAGCACCTTCCCCGGCGCGGCGGCCTTGGCCCTGGCGGCGAGCCCGGCGTGGCACAGGACCACGTCGGCGTCGTCGGGGATGTTGTTGACCGGGGTGTGCTCGACGCTGACGCCGGTCTCCTTGAGCTGCTTGCGGAGCTGGGAGGCGAGCATCACGCTGCTGCCCATCCCGGCGTCGCAGGCGACGATGATCTTGTGGATGTCCTTGCTGTCGATGCTGGCCATGGTTCACGCTTCCTTGGTGGCGGGTTCGGTGACGGCGGCTTCCTGTGCGTCGGCGGGCTCTTCCTTCTCGCCCCTGCCGAAGCCGAGCAGGATTGCGGCGACGGCGAATGACACGCCCGCGGCCACCAGGATGCCCAGGCTGGAGCCGAGCCAGCCGCCCCTCGGGGTGACCGCGAGGTAGGCGAAGATGCTGCCCGGCGACGGGGTGGCGACCAGGCCCGCCCCGGTGACCATGAACGTGAACACCCCGGCCGCGCCGCCCGCGATGACCGCCAGGATGAGGCGCGGCTTCATGAGCACGTACGGGAAGTAGATCTCGTGGATCCCGCCGAAGAAGTGGATGATCATCGCGGCGGGCGTGCTGGGCCGCAGCGAGCGCGGCCCGAACAGCAGGTACGCCAGCAGCAGCCCGAGCCCGGGACCCGGGTTCGACTCCAGCATGAACAGGATCGACTTGCCGTGCTGGGCGGCCTCGGCGACGCCGAGCGGGCTCAGCACGCCGTGGTTGATGGCGTTGTTCAGGAACAGCACCTTGGCCGGCTCGATCAGCACGGAGGCCACGGGGAGCAGGTTGTTGGTGATCAGCCAGCCCACCGCGTTGCCGGCGGCGGTGGTGACCGTCTGCACGATCGGGCCGATGCCCAGGAACCCGACCACGGCCATCGCGCCGCCCACGATGCCGGCGGAGAAGTTGTCCACCAGCATCTCGAACCCGGCCTTGGTCCGCTGCTCAGTGAACTTGTCCACATATTTCAGGATCAAGGCGGTGAGGGGACCGATGATCATGGCGCCGAGGAACATCGGAGCGTCCGTGCCCACCACGACGCCCATCACCGCCACCGCGCCGACGACCGCGCCGCGCTGCCCGTGCACCATCCGGCCGCCGGTGTAGGCGATGAGGATCGGCAGCAGGGTCGAGATGATCGGGCCGACCATCTTCGCGAGCGTCTCGTTGGGCAGCCAGCCGGTCGGGATGAACAGGGCGGTGATCAGGCCCCAGGCGATGAACGCGCCGATGTTCGGCATGATCATGCCGGCCAGATGGCCGCCGATGCGCTGGATGGTGGCCTTGACGCCGGTTCCGGTGACCGGGGGTGTGTAACTGTCGGCCATGGACTTGCTCCTTCGGGGGGATGAGCAGTTGATCAGCCGCCTCGCGGGACTACGGGAGCGGGGTGGGGGCGGATGGGGTCGGGACGATGGGAGAGGTGAGGGGGCGGGCCGGGTCCGGTGGATGGACGGTGACGCCGTCTAAGCCGATGTCGCCGGGGCCGGGCATCCGGCTGCCGGGCAGGCGTACGGCCGCGGCGCCCCAGGCCAGCGCCCGTTTCAGTGCCTCCGGGCCGTGGCCGCCGGCGGCCAGGAAGCCGGCCAGCATGGCGTCCCCGGCGCCGACGGAGCTGCGCGGCTCGGTCACGGTGGCCTCGCCGTACCAGATACCGTGCTCCTCGACGAGGACGGCGCCGTCGGCGCCCAGGCTGGCCAGCACGGTCCGCGCGCCCGCGGCCCGCAGCTTGCCCGCGGCCTCCACCACGTCGCCGAGGCGGCGGATGGGCATGCCGGTGGCGGCGGAGAGCTCTTCGAGGTTCGGCTTGACCAGGGCGGGGGCGGCGCCGAGCGCGCAGGCGAGCGCGGGGCCGCTGGTGTCGACCGCCACGTGGATGCCCGCCCCCGCGAACCTGCGGCAGAGCCTGGCGTAGACGTCGGCGGGGACCTCGGGCGGCAGGCTGCCGGAGGCGACCACCCAGTCGGCCCCCTTGTCGTCGGAGTGCGCGGCGGCCAGCACGGCGTCGGCGATCGTGTCCAGCTCGGCCGCCGACAACGCCGTGCCGGGTTCGTTGATCTTGGTGACGGTGCCGTCGGGCTCGGCGAGGGTGACGTTCGACCTGGTCGTGCCCGCCACCGGGACGGTGATCATGTCGAGCCCCTCCGCGGCGAGCAGGCGGACGAGCTGCCTGCCCTCGTTCCCGCCGAACGGCACCACCGCCCTGCTGGCCACGGCGTTGGCGAGCAGGGCGCGCGAGACGTTCACGCCCTTGCCGCCGGGGTCGAGGTGGGCGACGGCGGCGCGGATGACCGCGCCCCGGTCCAGCGCGGCGATCTCGATGGTGCGGTCGAGGCTCGGGTTCAGGGTCAGGGTGAGGATCACGCCCTGATCACCTCCGGCCCGGCCGCCGCCACGTCGGCGGCCAGCGTCAGGTCCAGCCCGGTGTCGGTGATGACCACGTCGATCTCGCCCAGGTCGGCGAACCTGGCCAGGTACGTGTTCGAGAACTTCGTGTGGTCGGCCAGCAGCACGCTGCGCTGCGCGGCCTTGACCATGGCCCGCTTGATCGCCGCCTCGGCCGGGTCGGGCGTGGTCAGGCCCCTGGTGAGCGAGCAGCCGTTGGTCGCCATGAACGCCACGTCCACATTGAGGTCGGCCAGCGGGCGCAGGGCCCAGTCGTCGACGGTGGCCAGGGTGTTGCCGCGCAACCGGCCGCCCAGCATGATCACATGCAGGTTGGCCCGCGCGGCCAGCACGGTGGCCAGCGGCGGCGAGTTCACCACGACGGTGAGCTCCCGGTCGGTGGGCAGCACCTGGACCAGGCGGCCCGTGGTGGTGCCCGCGTCGATGATCACGGACCCGTCCTCGGGCAGCTCGGCGAGCGCGGCCTTGGCGATGCGCTCCTTCTCGGCCGTCATCACCTCGTCGCGGGTGTCCAGCGCGGGCTCGAACCCGAGGCGCTCCACGGGGATCGCGCCCCCGTGCACCCGGCGCAGCACGCCCGCCCGCTCCAGCGACGTGAGGTCGCGGCGGATCGTCTCGGTGGTGACGTCGAGCTCGGCGGCCAGCGTCACCACGTCGACGCGGCCCGCGGCGCGCGCCCTGCGCAGGATCTCCTGCTGCCGCTCCTCGGCGTACATGATGTTGATTCACCGCCGTTTCGAGTTGGTTTCCTCTGTGTTTATACCCGCTTACGTTGGACCGTCAAGGGTGTTGTGCCGGAATCTGGTAGTTATAGGCGGGTGCTAATGAAGCCTCTGGCCCCCCTGCTCGTCACCGGGCCCCTCGTCGTCGCCGCGCTCGCGGCGCCGAGCGCCGCCGCCCACGCCGCCGCGTCCAAGCCTCCGCGTGTCCCCGCGGGGACCACGGCGGCGTGGGTGGTGTTCGACCGGCAGGCCGGCAAGTTCGTGGCCACGAGGAACGCGCACCGGAAGTACCGCTCGGCGTCCGTCGTCAAGATCCTCATCGCGATCGACTACCTGGAGCGGCGCAAGAGCGTGCCCGCGGCCGACGCCAAGCTGCTGCGGATCATGTTGCGGTCCAGCGACGACGACGCCGCCTCGACCTTCTGGGACCGCGGCGGCAAGGGGCAGATCATCGTCAGGACGGCCCGCAAGCTCGGCCTGTCCGACACCACGCCGCCGCCCGCCGCCAAGCCGGGCTTCTGGGGTTACACCTCGCTCAGCGCGTACGACGTCGTACGCACCTACCGCTACCTGCTCGACCGGGCCGACGCCAAGGTCAGGGACACGATCCTGGGGCACCTGCGGCGGTCCACGCCGTGCGGGACCGACGGCTTCGACCAGACCTTCGGCATCCCCGACGGGGTGCCCAGGCCGTGGGCGGTCAAGCAGGGATGGTCGGGGTTCGGCACGACGCCGCCGGTCAGGTGTGACGCGAAGGCCGCCGCCGCGGCCATCTCGCTGGTCGCGCAGCGCGCCGCCGGCTCGGGCGTGCCCGACTACGGCCGTCCGGTGCTGCACACGACCGGCCTGGCCGGCAAGGGCGACCGGTTCGTCATGGCGGTGCTGACGGCGCACCCGGCGGGCAGCACGTGGAGCGGCTCGGTCAAGCGCATCACCACCCTGACCAGGGACCTCTACCGCAGCGTGTCCTAAGGCCGTCAGCGCTCGGCGGCGAGCTGCTGCTCCAGGCGTACCTTCTTCGGCACGCACATGCGCCACGCCTCCAGCACCAGCTCCCGCATCTCCTCGGCCTCGATGGCGGCCAGGCGCACGACCACCCAGTTGAAGCGCAGGTCGGACTCCCTCGGCATGAGGAACTTGGCCGGCTCGGCCGCCACCAGCGCCTCGCGTTCCTCCTTGGGGAACCCGAAGCCCATCAGCGTCTCGTCGTGCGAGAACGCCACGTAGACGATCTTGCCTACGCGGAACTTGACCCGATCCCTGATCAGGTGCTCCGAGGTGCGCGGGAGCGTGCGCGCGAACCGCCGTACATCGTCGACTGTGACCACACGGGCACGTTACCGGTTGCCTTCCGCGGCCGAAATGTCGGCGAGGGCAGAGTTCGGGTCGCGTTCGAGGGCCAGGTCGCCGAGGCTGACGATGCCGACGGCGCGGCCGTCCTCGACCACCGGCAGGCGGCGTACGGCGTGCGAGCGCATGAGCCGGACCGCCTGGTCGATGCTCGTGTCCGGACCGATGGCCTCGACGTACGGGCTGCACGCCTCGCGCACCGGCGTCTGGCAGCACTTGTCTTCCGCGACCACCCGGATGGCGATGTCACGGTCGGTGATAATGCCCTGCATGCGCCCGTTGTCGTTGACGATCACGGCGCCGGCGTCGTTGTCGCGCATCAGCGACGCGGCGACGGACACCGGCTGGTCGGCCTCGACCGTCGCCGGGTGCGAGGTCATCAGGTCTGCCACGGTCTTCGCCATGGGATCCTCCTGTCGCTCGGTGCCGACCCCCTACCCGAGCGGACGGGCGACTCACGGGTCCTCCGCAGGTCCGGCCAGACACCGGCACGAGCCTTTGCGGTGGGCCGCGCATCCGCTACAGCGGTGAGATGTCCGCGACAGCGGAACGAGCCTCCTCGTACGCGGCCAGCACCTGCTTGCGCCGCTTGGCCGGCAGGCGGTCGATGTAGAGGTAGCCGTCGAGGTGGTCGGTCTCGTGCTGGAGGCAGCGAGAGAGCAGCCCGGTGCCCTCGACGGTGACGGGCTCGCCGGCCGTGTCGAACCCGTGCACGGTGGCGTGGTCGGGGCGCGGGAGCGGCGCGTACTGGCCGGGGACCGACAGGCAGCCCTCGTCGCCGGGGTCGAGGTGGCGCTCGCCGAGCCCCGGGAGGTCCAGGGCCGGGTTGACGACGACGCCCCGGTGGCGCTCGCCGTCCGCGTCCGGGCAGTCGTAGACGAACACGCGCAGCGGCACGCCGATCTGGTTGGCGGCCAGGCCCACGCCCTCGGCCGCGTACATGCTGGCGAACATGTCGTCGACCAGCGCCGCCAGCTCCTCGTCGAACCGGGTGACCGGCTCGCACGGGTGCTGCAGCACCGGATCGCCCACGTACACGATCGGCCGGACCTCTCCCACGACCAACGCCCTTCCCGAAGTTGCGACCATTTCGCAACAAGTGTACGAGCGATGCGAGTGTTCATATCCCGAGACGTTTCTTCTTGAATCGTGAGATGAGCGCTAAGATGGTGCGACATCGGGACAGAAACGAAGGAGTCTGGCCACATGGATGCCGTCTACACGCATGGCCACCACGAGTCCGTGCTGCGCTCGCACCGCTGGCGTACCGCCGAGAACTCGGCCGCGTACCTGCTGCCCCACCTCAAGCCGCACATGAAGGTGCTGGACGTGGGCAGCGGCCCGGGCACGATCACCGCGGATCTCGCGGCCAGGGTCGGGCACCTGACGGCGTCCGAGGTGACCCCGGACGCCCTCGACCTGGCCAGGGCCGAAATCACCGCCAGAGGGCTGGCGAACGTGGATTTCGCGGTGGCCGACGTGCACGCGCTGGAGTTCGCCGGCCAGACGTTCTGCGTGGTGCACGCGCACCAGGTGCTGCAGCACGTCGGCGATCCGGTGCGGGCGTTGTCCGAGATGCGCAGGGTGACCAAGCCCGGCGGGATCGTCGCGGCGCGGGACAGCGACTACTCCGGGTTCACGTGGTATCCGCGGCTGCCGGTGCTGGACGAGTGGATGGCGCTGTACCAGAAGGTCGCGCGGGGCAACGGCGGCGAGCCGGACGCCGGGCGGCGGCTGCTGTCGTGGGCCCGTGCGGCGGGCTTCGAGGACGTCACCGCCACCTCCTCGACCTGGTGCTTCGCCACGCCCGAGGACCGGGCCTGGTGGGGCGGGATGTGGGCGGAGCGGGTTCTGCGCTCGGCCATGGCCGAACAGGCCCTGGCCACGGGCGCCGCCACGGAGGCCGGCCTGCGGCGGATCTCGGAGGGGTGGCTGGAGTGGGCGGCGGCCGGCGACGGCTGGTTGTCGGTCCTGCACGGCGAGATCCTCTGCCGCGTCTGACAGCGGACCCGCGGTGGTGCTTCAGAGCCCCAGGGTGCGGGCGCGTTGCCACTGCGGGTCGCGGTAGAGGACCATGTCCGTGCCGACCATCTCGTCGGGCGCCGACAACATGGTGATCTCGCCCGTGGCCTGCAACTGCAACAGCAGGTCGCGCACGCGGGGCCCGACAGGCATGCGCCCGGCGGCCAGCCCCAGCCCGGACCTGACCGTGTCGGCGATCTCCGACAGGTGGAACGGCCCGTCGAACCCCGCCACGATCCCGCGGATGACGGTCATCGTGATCAGGTGCTCGGCCTCGGCGTACGCGAGCTGCCAGGTGATCTGCTCCTTACGGCGCCCGGTCGCCACGCACGCCGAGCAGCCGCGCGCCAGCCCGGGCGCCAGCTCCTCCTCGGCCGAGCCGAGACAGGCCGAGCACAGGCCGTTCTCGGCGGCGTGCAGCTCGGCGGTCATCCGCCCGGCCAGCACGGCGCCGCAGTCGCAGGCGAACGCGTCACCCAGGATGCCGCTCTGCGGGGAGATCGCATGCTTGGTCACCGGGCCGACTCTACCGCCGCCGCCCCCGACCCGAACGCCCGGACCAGGTGTACTCCCTACCCCCGCGCGTCGGCGAGACCATGCAACCTGCGCAACGCCTTGCGGGCCGAGGCCACGACCTTCTCGTCCGGATGATGGTCGATGAACACCCGCAACACCCGCCCCGTCCACGGATGATCCCCGAACGCCAGGATCGCGATCGTGCCCGCCTGCTCCTCCGCGTTCATCCCCATGGCGATCGACTCGATCACCTCGCCCGTCTCACCCCCGAACTCCAGCAGCGCCGCCGCCATGTCCACCAGCACCCAGGCGATCTCCTCGGGGGCGGGCTGCCGGTCCTCGCGCCCGGTCCTGGCGGCGATCACCGCGCCCAGCTTCGGCTCCTCCAGCAGCCCGGCGAGCGCCTGCCGGCCCTCGTCGCCGAGCCCCGACGCCAGCAGCTCCACGCCGACCGCCCGGCTCAGCGGGCTCACCGTGGCGAGCGCCGAGGCGATCTCGGCCACCGCGGCGGCCGCGTCCCGGCCCTCCAGCCAGCCCGCGAGCTCCTCGCCCCGCTCGGCCTCCGGATAGGAACGCAGGCCGTGCAGCAGCGCCGCGGCCTCCCGGTCGGAGAGGGAGCCCATGACCGGGATGTCCTGCCCGGTGGTCTCGGCGATGATCTGCCGCGCCACCCACAGTCCGAGCCAGCTCAGCGTGTACGGCTCCGCCTGCCGTACCAGTCCGAGACCCGTCAGCGTCCCGGGCACGTCGCCCTTGAGCGGCTCGCGGGACAGGAACATCCTGATGAGCTCCAGCAGCAGCCCCTCGTCGGCGGCCAGCTTCTCGCGGCAGTGGTCCGCCCAGGCGGCCAGCACCTCCGTGTCGTCGCCTTCCGCCTTCATGAGCTCCGCCTTCAGGAGCTCCTCGGCCAGGGGAGCAGCGCGTACGGCCGCCGCGAGCGTGGCCGCCCCGGGCAGCCGGATCGGAGGCTGCAGAGGCAGCGTGTCGTCGTCGTAGGACCTCACGAGCCCATCCTGTCGTGATATCTCCGCTAGAGTGTCGCTGACGCCGAAAAGTCGGAAGAAAGGAGGCGCTGAGATGTTCGGTACTACCCCGGGCGCTCACCGCGTCCGCTTCTACTTCTCGGAGGAATCGTGCATTTCCGCACTGCGGTCGAGGCTGACCTAGACAATTTGCTCGGCTGCGTCGTCGACGAGTCGATCAGCTGGTCGCATCCCGACCGGCTGCTGTCGTACCTGGAGACCGGCAACTACCGCTTCGACCACATCTGGCTCGCCGTCGACGAGCAGAGCGGCGAGATCCTGTCCCGCGCGGTCTGGTGGGGTTTTCCCGACGGCGCCAAGCCGCTGGCCATGGACTGCCTCTATGTCCATCCCACGGTGGCGGACCGCGTCGGACTGGCCGCCGAGCTGCTGCGCCGGGCCCACGCCGCCTATGGGGAGGCGCCCGCGTACCACGTCTTCGTGCCCAACGGCTGGCGCGGCAACCCGAAGACCGCGGCGGCCGTCGCCTGGCGCTGGGAGGCCGCAAGCCGCGCCGGGCTGACCGAGGAGCTGGAACGCCTGCGCTACGAATGGACGGCGGACGGTCCCGTACCGGAGGCTTCCGACCGGCTCGTGTTCCGCGGCGATGACGACGACGAGGTGTTCGTGCAGGCGTTCGTCCGGGTGGCCGTCGGAACCCTCGACTTCGCCACGCGACAGGCTCTCGTCACCATGGACCCGGTGGCGCAGGCCCGGGAGGACGTCAACGACTACAAGTCCATGCCGGGGGACCGGTCATGGTGGCGCCTGGCGTACACCAAGGACGGGGACCTGGTGGGGGTCGCCCTGCCGTCGGCCAACGACGCGGGGCCGGTGGTCGGCTACCTCGGGGTGGTGCCGGAGCACCGCGGCCGCGGCCACGTCGACGCCCTGCTCGCCGAGATCACCCGCTTCCTCGCGGAACGCGGAGTCCAGCGCATCCGGGCGGACACGGACACCGGCAACGTGCCGATGGCCAGGGCGTTCGAACGGGCCGGATACCGCAACCACGCCATCAGGCTGGTCCTGTCGGCGAATCCCGTGAACACGTGATGCCGACCTCACCCCCGTGACCTGGCCCGCAGCACCAGGTCATGCAGCGCTTCCGCGGCGCTCGCCCGCTCGGGCAGTGCCGCGGACTCCCGGGCCTCCTCCAGCGCCGCCGTCATCCGCTCCACGTCCGCCTCCAGCCCGAGCGTGGACGGCGCGGGGCTGTGCTCGGCCGCCTGTTTGGCCGCGACCAGCTCGGGCAGGTACGCGGGCCCGTACGCGTACAGGCGCGTCAGGTCGGCCTCCAGCTCGCCGGTGCGCATGAGGTGCGTACCCGTGGCCAGCACGCGGAAGGTGTAGAGCAGCGGCTTCAACTCCAGGGTCTTCGTGAACAGCCGCCACTGCGTACGCGCGAACCCCAGGTAGTGGTGGGCGTGGTGCCGCGTCAGGCAGCCGGGGGCGAGCGCGGCCAGTTCCTCGTGCGCCGGCGAGGACGCCACGACCAGCGGCGACAGCAACTGCTCAAGGACGTAGCCGTTGCGGCCCAGCAGCAACCGGCAGAACTTGGCCGCGTCGTGCGTGACCAGGTCCACCTCCACGCCCTCGCGCGTCCACATCCGCTCCAGCGTCTGCGGCCCGTGCCGCAGCCCCGCCACCTCCTCGACCGGCAACACGTGCACGCCCCGCAGGTCCACGTCCGAGTCCACCGAAGGGAATCCGTACAGGTGCGCGCCGCTCACCGTGGCGAACACCAGCGGGTACGGCTGCTCGCCGGGAATCTCCGCCAGCCATCCGGGCAGGTTCACAGGTTCTCCTTGCGTACGCCGACCAGGAAGTCCTCCACCCGGTCCCGATCCGGTTGCGCGGGCAGCACGCTCGGGCTCGCGGCCAGTTCGGCGGACAGGGCGGCCCGCCAGGCGTCCACCTCCGCCCAGGGCAGCTCGCCGCGCCTGATCGCCAGCAGCCGCTCCCTGTGCGGCCCCACCTGGACCAGCGGCTCCCCGTGCCGCACCAGGTGCAGGCCGCTGAGCAGCAGCCGCACCATGTGCATCGCCTGCTTCCACTTGGGCGCGGCCGGGTCGAGGCGGCGGAACTGGTCGTCGGCGTACCCGGCGAACGTCCGGCGGGCCCGATCCGACACGAACGCCGGCCGCAGATCACGCAACTGCTGCCCGGCAGGGGTGATCACCTCCACGATCGGCGACCACAGGCACTCCAGGACGGTGGGGTTCGCCTGGAGGGCGAGGCCACAGAAGCGCTCGACCTCCCACGAGAACTGCTCGGGCAGCGGCCCGTCCCGATGCGTGGCCGGCTTGTCCAGCCGCCAGAACGCCGCCGTCGGCGCCACGAACACCCCCCGGCGGTCCGTATCGGAACGGTCGGTTTCGAGCCCGTACGCCCGGGACCCCATGACGACGGAAAGGATTATGTCATCGCTCACCCGCATATCTTGCGCCATGGGGGCGGGGGCTGGTCTGATCGAAAAGTGGGCGGTTATGACGAGGCTTACCGGCGGAGCATCGAGGAACCCGGCGCGTTCTGGGCCGAGGCGGCGCGCGGGATCGACTGGGACGTGGCGCCCGCCACCGTTTACGGCGGCGGCCGGTGGTTTCCCGACGGACGGCTGAACACCTGTCACAACGCGGTCGATCGGCACGTCGAGGCCGGGCGCGGCGAGCAGGCGGCGCTGATCTACGACAGCCCGGTCACCGGCACCGCGCGCACGATCACCTATGCCGGGTTGCGAGACGAGGTGGCCCGGACCGCGGGCATGTTGCGGGATCTCGGCGTGCGCGCCGGGGACACCGTGGTGATCTACATGCCCATGGTGCCCGAGGCGGTGGTCGCGATGCTGGCCTGCGCGCGGCTGGGGGCGGTGCATTCGGTGGTGTTCGGGGGGTTCGCGGCCAGGGAGCTGGCGGTCCGGATCGATCATGCCAGGCCCAAGGTGGTGCTCTCGGCGTCCTGCGGGATCGAGCCGGCGCGGGTGGTGGCGTACAAGCCGCTGCTGGACGCGGCGCTGGAGCAGGCCTCGCACCGGCCCGGACACTGCGTGATCCTGCAGCGGCCCCAGTGCGTGGCCGAGCTGGAAGGCGGGCGTGATCTCGACTGGGCGCGGACCGTACGGGAGGCCGAACCCGCCGCCTGCGTGAGCGTGGCGGCCACCGATCCGCTCTACATCCTCTACACCTCCGGCACCACCGGCTCGCCCAAGGGCGTCGTGCGCGACAACGGCGGGCACGCGGTGGCGCTGCACTGGAGCATGGCGAACGTCTACGGCGCCGCCCCCGGCGAGGTCTACTGGGCGGCCTCCGACGTGGGCTGGGTGGTGGGACACTCCTACATCGTGTACGCGCCGCTGCTGGCCGGGTGCACGACCATCCTGTACGAGGGCAAGCCGGTCGGCACGCCTGACCCCGGCGCGTTCTGGCGGGTGGTGGCCACGCACGGGGTGCGGACGTTGTTCACCGCGCCGACCGCGATCAGGGCCATCAAGAAAGAGGACCCATCCGGAAATTTCGCGAAAAAATGGGACCTGTCCGGACTGCGGTACCTGTTCCTGGCCGGTGAGCGGCTCGACCCCGACACCTACCACTGGGCCTCCGACCTGCTCGGCATTCCCGTCATCGACCACTGGTGGCAGACGGAGACCGGCTGGCCGATCGCCGCCAACTGCGTCGGCCTCGGAACCCTCCCCATCAAGCCCGGCTCGCCCACCAAGCCGGTCCCGGGCTGGGACGTACGCATCCTCGACCCCGACGGCAAGGAGTGCCCGCCGGGCGTGGAGGGCGCGGTCACGATCAAGCTGCCGCTCCCGCCCGGCTCGCTGCCCACCCTCTACCGCGACGACGCCCGCTTCGCCCGCTCCTACCTGGAGCGCTACCCGGGCCACTACCTCACGGGCGACGGCGGCCACGTGGACGAGGACGGCTACCTCTACGTCATGGGCCGCATCGACGATGTGATCAACGTGGCCGGGCACCGGCTCTCGACGGGTTCGATGGAGGAGGTCATCGCCGCCCATCCGGACGTGGCCGAGTGCGCGGTGATCGGGGTGGCCGACGAGATCAAGGGCCAGGTCCCGGTCGGGTTCGTGGTGCTGAAGGCAGGCGCCGAACGAGCTCAGGACGACATCGAACGCGAGCTGATCACCCTGGTACGCGACCGCATCGGCCCGGTCGCCGCCTTCCGCCGCGCCGTGGTCGTCGCCCGGCTGCCGAAGACCCGGTCGGGCAAGATCCTGCGCGCCACGATGCGGGACATCGCCGACGGGAACCCCTACCGCACCCCGTCGACGATCGAGGACCCTGCGGCGCTGCCGGAGATCGAGCAGGCCGTGAAGGAAACATAACGTTCAGATCGTCCGGGCGAAGGAGCCTGCGCGATCCCGGCGTACAGCGCATGATGGGCATCCCAGGTCCCGGGAGGAGGCCATGATCGAGACCCCGAGCTACGCCGACGCCCTGAGGATTCTCGGATGCAAGGAGGGCCGGCTCGTCAAGGTGGTCGGGTTCGCCTCGGCCGCGGCCCGTACCGGCTGGGCGCTGGCCGGCGGCGGGCAGCTCGTGATGGGGCTGGCCGACATGCGGGGTGACATCGTCCGCTACGGCGAGGACGTCATCCGCCGCATGCCGGAGCTCAAGAGCGGCGTGGACCGGTTCACCCGCACGCAGCGGCTGGCCGCGGCGCACGCGGTGGTCGTCGTGTCGGCGTACTTCGAGGCGCTCGGCGAGGCGAAGCTGCCGTTCACGTTGGACCAGCTCGACCGGGGCGACAAGATCTCGCGCGGCGTGCCGACGCAGGAGCGGTTCGCCAGGCTGGTGGCGGGGCTGCTGCTCGACCGGTTGCCCACGCCCGAGCCGCATCTGCCGTACGCGGAGACCCGGCAGGCCGTGGAACGTGCCTACCTGCGCATGTCCGAGGCCATGGCCGGCTACGTCGGCGGCCTGGCGATCTGGGCGGAGCTGCCGGTCGACGACCAGCTCCTGCTGCCGCGCATGCTCGCCGAGGGGCCGCCCGCGCACGCGCTGCGCATCTACGACGAGGACTACCGTTCGCTGGCGCTGGACAGTCACGAGTTCGGGGTGCGCAGCCTCGTCACGGAGCAGCCGCAACCCGCCACGGCGTTGTCGCGGGTGGCGTGGCTGCTGGCCGAGCTGGCCCCGCCCCGGGTCGGCGACCGTCCCATGATCCACCGGGCCAGGATGGCCGCCAACGCCCTCGACCAGCCGCTCCTGCTCGCCGGCAAGCTGCCCGAGGACGTCTCGCTGCCGCTGCTCGGCGAGGGCTACCTGAGCCCGCGCTGCCGGGTGGCCGAGCTGACCCGCGAGGCCACGCCCGCGCTGCGGAGCTGGTGGGACGACCAGCGGCTGCTGCCCGACTCCGAGGCGTTCCTGGCGGGGCACCTCACGTCGCTGCGCGCCACCCAGGCGCCCCTGCTGGTGCTGGGCGAGCCCGGCTCCGGCAAGACGAAGCTGACCGAGGTGCTCGGCGCGCGGCTGGCCAGGTCGGAGTTCCTGCCGATCCGGGTGGAGTTGCAGGGCGTGGGGGCGCGGGCGAGCGTCACCGAGCAGATCGAGCAGGCCGTACGCGCGGTGCTGGAGGAGGAGGTGGCGTACGCCGACCTGGTGACGGCGGGCGACGGGGCGATGCCGGTGATCCTGCTGGACGGGTTCGACGAGCTGGTCCAGGGCGGGGTCAACCGCTACGACTACCTCGAACGCGTACAGGAGTTCCAGGCCAGGGAGGCCGGGCTCGGGCGGCCCGTCGCGGTGATCGTGACCAGCCGCACGGTGGTGGCCGACCGGATCAGGTTTCCCGAGGGGCTGCTGGCGCTGCAGCTCCAGCCGTTCGCGGACGAGCAGGTACGCCAGTGGCTGGACATCTGGGACCAGGCCAACCGCGCCCTGCTGGCCAGGCGCGACCTGAAGCCCCTGCCGGCGGAGGCGGCGCTCGTGCACGGCGAGATGGCCAGGCAGCCGCTGCTCCTGCTGCTGCTCGCGCTCTACGACGCGGGCGGCAACGTGCTGCAGCGCGACCACGGCCCGCTCGGGCGCGCCCGCCTGTACGAGGTGCTGCTCAGGGACTACACCGAACGGGAGACCGGCGGGGCCCGGCGGGTCGTCATCGACCAGGAGCTGGTGCTGCTCGGCACGGTGGCGCTGTCCATGCTGGCCCGCGGCCGCCAGGTCATCACCGACGAGGACCTCAACAGGGACGTGCCCGCGCTGTGCCACGGCGGCGAGGACGACCCGGGCGAGGAGGGGGTCGACTGGGCGCGCCGGGCCACCGAACGGTTCTTCTTCGTGCGCCGGAACGGGCACACGTTCCTGCACGCCACGTTCGGGGAGTTCCTGGTGGCGTGGCTGGCCATGTACGCGGTGCGCGACCTCGACAGGAGACGCCGCCAGGCGGGGGACGAGCCCCTCGCGCTGGTGCAGAGCGTGGACGACGACCTGCTGTACGCGGTCACGTCGCACTCGTGCCTGGCCGAGCGCGGGCCGACGGTGGGGTTCATCCTGGAGCTGCTGGACGAGGTGCCCTCGGCGGTGCGGGCGCGGTGCGTGGAGCTGCTGGCCGGATTGCTGCGGCGGTCGCTGCACGGGCGGCGGCGGCGCCACTTCACCGGGTTCAGGCCGGTACGGCACACGGTGACGCGGCGGCTGGCCGCGTACTCCGCGAACCTCGCCCTGCTGATCGTCGCCGCCGCCGAGGAGCCGGTGAGCGTTTCGTCCCTCCTGCCGGGCCCCGACTACCTGGAGCGGTGGTCCTCGTTCACGCATCTGTGGAAGGGGCAGCTCGGGCAGGAGGGCTGGACCGGGCTGGTCACCGCGCTGTCGGCGCATCGGGTGGTGGAGGGCGGAAAGGAGGACGTCGTTCTCGGGGGTGCCGAGACCGGCGGCCTGGGCGACGTCGTGGTCGCCGTCGCCACCGGCCACACGCCCCGGCACCGCAGGCTGCTGGATCTCCTGCTGGGCGCGCTGGGGGAGGGGCGGAACCTGCCGTACCGGGATCGGGTCGGGATCCTGGAGGAGCTGGTGCGGACGGTGGCGGTGCGGTCGCCGGCCATGCATCGGGCGTTGGGGGCGATGTGGCGGGAGGACGGGGCCGACCACGCGGAGTTGCGGCCGCTGCTGCACGCCATGCTCGCCGATCCGGTCGATCGGATGGGGACGTGGGATCAGCTCGTCAAGGCGGGCGTCCCTGAGACGGTGCTGCTGGAGCTGCACCAGAAGAGCACGGACTGATCGTCCTGATGTTCACCGGCGATACCCAGGGCGGCTACGCCGATGGACCGGCGACGCCGATCACGTTGCCTTCGGGGTCGGTGAAGCGCCCGACCGTGAAATCCCCGGACTTCGGCTCGGGGCCCATCAGGCGCTTCCCGCCGAGGCTCTCGGCCTGCTGGAGCGCGGCCCCGACGTCGGGTACGGCCACGTAGAACAGGACCCGGCGCTCATGGCCCCGGCCGCCGCCGACGCCGCCGTTGATGCCGTTCCCCTCGCCGGTCGTGCTCCCGTCCACGAAGCCGTACATGCCCGGCTGCGAGACCTTCTCGGTGACCGCGTCGCCCGCGTGGAACTCCCAGCCGAACAGCTCGCCGTAGTAGCTCTGGAGCCTCGCCGGATCGTTCCCGATGATCTCGAAATGCACCACTGGTAGTCCCATGATCAGTCCTCTCCGCTGTGCCGGGAACCTCTGGTGGGTCCCTCACAGCAGAGGTCGGAGCGGAAGGCCCGGTCTCGACATGTCACCCGCGCTCGCCGTACCCCGGCTACCGCCAGACCGCTCGACCTGCTCGGCTACATGCTGCTCGCGGCGACGCTCGCCCGCCAGGGGCATTACCTCGGCGGTTACGATCATGTTTTGCGTTCGGCACGTTCGACGCCCGTCATGGGGGTGGGGTTGGCCGCTGCGGTGCTGGTGGACGCCCCTGTGGTGGGCCTGATCCCGGTGCCTGCCGTCATGGAAGTGCACCTGGTGGTTCCCCGGCCTGTCCTTTCCGAGGCTGACACTCGGGCGGAATGTTACGTAATATCCACACATCACGAGCGTTGGGGGCGCCAGGGTGCCAGGACAGAGCGTGGGTGTGGTCGTCGATCCGGGAGTACCCCCGGAGGTTGCCGGATTGCTGCGTGCCAACGCCCCCTTACTGTCCAGGGTCAGGGCGGGATGGGTGCCCCCCGCGGAAGTCCGCCCGCCCCGCCGCCACAGCCCCTCCAGCGCGGTGCTGCTGGCCGCCACGCCCGTGGTGATCGCCCTCATGGGCATCCTGCTGGCCTCGCCGTTCGCGCCGGCCGGGTTCGTGCTCCTCGGCACGTACGTCTTCATCGTGCTCGTCAAGATCGCCTCCTTGAGCGAGGTGCCCGACGACGACCGGCCGCAGGAACGCGGCGTGTACGAACAGGCCCGCTGGTACGACGGCCGCTACCTGCTGGCCGAGGACTTCGACCAGGAGGCCAGGCTCGTGCTGGTCAGGGCGCAGCGGGCGATCGGATCCGTGCTGCGCTCCCACGTCAACGCCGAAGGGCTGCTGGACGACGCCCGCAACGCCGTCATGCTGCCCGCGCAGGAGTGGGAGATAGCCCGGCTGCTCGCCAAGCTGTCGGCCCTGCGCCTGGAGCACAGGGAGCTGCTGGCCAGGGGCATCGCGCCGGAGGTCGCCTCGGTGATCGAGCCGCTCGAACGCGCCCTGGTCAACAGCGAGGCCGCCGTGGTCGCCCGGGTGGAGGTGCTGGAACGGTACGCGGGTCACGTCGCCGAGGCCGAGCGCGCCTACCACGCCCGCGGCCAGATCGAGGAGCTGCGCGCCAGGCTGCCGCGCTATGAGGAGCTGCTGGCGGAGTCGGGGGCGGACAAGCTGGCCGTGCCCGAGATCGAACGGCTGGCCGAGGACGCCGACGTGCTGGAGCGTACGTTACGGCGCAGCGTCCAGTCCGCCCACGAGGCGTTCCGGTATCTGGAGGGCTGACACTCGGACAGAACGGCTCACATAGGGCTCACATTGGATCAATTAGGATCAATAACGTGCCCGGACGTCATGCGAAGGTGATAGTCGATCCGGCGGTGCCCGACGACGTCGCGGCCTTACTACGTGACAACCGTAAACTCCTCCTGCGCATCCACTCGGGCTGGGCCCCCGCGCACCGGCGGCACCGCCCCATGACCGGCCCCGTGGCCGGCATGGTGGCCAGGCTGGCGGCCACCGCGACGGCCGTGGCGGCGGTCGTGTACGGGCTGGCCCTGTTCGTCGCGGAGCGCTACACGCCCTTCGTGGTGATCATGACGGGGGCCGCGCTGCTGATCGTCAGCGTACTGCTCAGACCCAGGCCCGACGCCGAGGTGGAGCGCGGGCACGCGCTCGAACGAGCCGTCTACGACGCCGCGACCAGGCACCACGGCCACTACGTGCTGCGCGAGCACCTCGACGACCCCGCCAGGGCCCTCATGTCCCGCGCCCAGGCGGCCATCGACCAGGTCATGGACTCCCACGTCAACGCCGAGGGCCTGCTGGACGACGCGCGCAACGCCGTGATGCTGCCCGCCCAGGAGTGGGAGATCGCCCGGCTGCTGGCCAAGCTGTCGGACCTGCGCGCCGAACACCAGGAGGTCGTCGCGGAAGGCGTCACCCCCGAGGTGGCCGCCGTCGCCGAACCCCTCGCCCACGCCCTCGACAGCAGCCAGCAGGCGGTGCTCGCCCGCGTCGAGGCCCTGGAACGCTACGCCGGCCACGTCGCCGACGCCGAGCGCGCCTACCGCGCCAGAAACCAGATCGAACGCCTCAGCGCCCGGCTGCCCCGCTACGAGGAGCTCCTCGCGGAATCGGGCGCGGACGAATCGGCGGTTCCGGAGCTGAGCAGGTTGTCGGACGACGCCGACCGCCTTGAGCAGGCGTTACGCGACAGTGTCAGCTCCGCACACGAGGCTTTTCGCCACCTTAGAGGCTGACTTCGCTTAGGATCCGGTTTCGTGGCGGATGTGGTAGTAGACCCCGGGGTGCCGCCGGATGACGCGCAGCTGCTCAGGGAGAGCCGGCGGGTGCTGATCAAGATGCGCCAGGGCTGGGTTCCCGAGTCGCGGCGGGCCATTTCGGGCGCGCACTACCGCATGATCGCGGCCATCGGCACGGTCGCCTTCTTCGGCCTGATGACGGGCATCGGCTTCTTAGGCAGGGGCCTCGGCCTGCTGATGCTCGTCCTGCTCGGCATCCCCCTGATGGTCGTGATGTTCGTCCGCAACGACCTGCCGGGGGACGAGGAGGAGGAGTTCGAGCGGGACGTCTACGAGCAACTGCGCTGGTACGAGGGCCGCTACGTGCTGGTGGACGACCTCGACGAGTCCTCCGCCAGGCTGCTCGCCCGCGCCCAGCGCGCCATCGCCACCGTGACGAGCTCCCGGATCAACGCCGAGGGCCTGCTGGACGACGTGCGCAACGCGGTGATGCTGCCCGCGCAGGAGTGGGAGATCGCCCGGCTGCTGGCCAAGCTGTCCGCGCTGCGCGCCAAGCACCGGGAGACCGTCTCGCAGGGGCTCACGCCCGAGGTGGCGGCCGTGGCCGAGCCCCTCGCCAGGGCGCTCGACAGCAGCGAGGACGCCGTCCTGGCCCGGGTCGAGGCGCTGGAACGGTACGCCGCCAACGTCACCGACGCCGAGCGCGCCTACCTGGCCCACCACCAGATCGAGGAGCTGCGCGGCCGGTTGCACCAGTACGAGGAGCTGGTGGCCGAGACCGGGGCGGACGGCTTCGCCGTACCGGAGCTGGAACGGCTGGCCGAGGACGCCGACCGGCTCGAACAGTCGCTGAGGCGGAGCGTGAGCTCCGCCCAGGAGGCGTTCCGCTATCTGGAGCCCTGAGCCGGCGTGTGCGCGACCTCCAGGAGGACGTCGCACAGGGCGTCGGCGGCGTCCACGCGGCCCAGCTTGGCCGCGGCGTGCCCCATCGCCCCCCGCAACCCCGGATCGGCCAGCAGCGGCATCAGCTCGGCCAGCAGCAGCTCGGCCGTCGGATGCGGCTCGAGCAGCGCCCGCGCCGCCCCCGCCGAGGCCAGGTAGGCGGCGTTCTTGCGCTGCTCGTCACCACCCGTCGGGATCAGCGGGATCAGCACGGCGGGCTTGCCGATGGCGGTCAGCTCGGACACCGTCCCCGCCCCGCTGCGCGCGATCACCACGTCGGCCGCCGCGAACAGGTCGGCCAGCTCCGCCCCCACGTAAGGCACCGGATGGTAGCGGTCGGCCAGGTCGGGCGGCAGCGCCACGGCCCGCATCTGCTCGATCCAGGCGGGCCCGCACTGGTGCACGATCTGCGCGTGCGGCAGCAGTCCCGGCAGGATCTCCGCGATCAGCGTGTTGATCTGCTTGCTGCCCTGCGCGCCCCCCGTCACGTAGATCAGCGGCACCTCGAACGTCAGCCCGAACAGGTCGTACGCCGCCGCCCTGTTGCCCTGCAGCAGCTCCGGCCTGATGGGGTTGCCCGTGACCACGGCCTTGGCCCTGGCGGCGGCGGGCAGGTATTCCAGCGACGACTCGTGCGACAGCGCGATCCTGGTCGCCAGCCTGGCCAGGATGCGGTTGGCCAGCCCCACCACGGTCGTCTGCTCGTGCATGACCAGCGGCCGGCGGATCAGCTTGGCCGCCACCCCGATGGGCACCGCCACGTAACCCCCGGTCGAGAGCACCACGTCGGGCAGGTAGCGGGCGGCGTGCCCGACCGCCTGGAGCACCCCGACCGGGATGCGGAACACGTCGGCGATATTGGTGCCCAGCTCCTTGATGTTCGGACGGCGGCGCAGCTTTCCCGTGGTGATCGCCTTGAACGGGATGCCGTGCTCGGCCGTGATCCTGGCCTCCAGGCCGCCCGCCGTGCCCACCCAGAGCACGTCGTGCGGCACCTGACGTCGCTGGACGGCCGACAGGGTCGTCAGGGCCGGATAGGTGTGACCACCGGTGCCGCCGCCGGTGATCAACAGTCGCAGGGTTCGTGACATGCGATCAGCGTAGGGCCGCGCAGCGGAAACCGGTGTGGCCGGTCGAGGAGTCCGGCGTGTTCGAGGTGCGGGCGGCCACGCGGTAGCGGTTGCAGTAGGAGTCGTGGCACAGGTAGGAGCCGCCGCGGATCACCTTCGCCGTGCCGTCCGCCGGGCCGGTGGGATCGTCGGCGGACCCGGCGAAGCTCGTGCTCCACCAGTCGGCGGTCCACTCCCACACGTTGCCGGAGACGTTGTAGAGGCCGTAGCCGTTGGGCTGGAACGACTTCACCGGCATCGTCCCCTTGCTCGGCGCGGTCGGGAACCGGCCCTGCCAGATGTTGCACCGCTGCCGCCCCTTGGGTGCCAGCTCGTCGCCCCACGGGTACCTCTGCCGCGAGAGCCCGCCGCGCGCCGCCATCTCCCACTCCGCCTCGGTGGGCAGCCGCTTGCCCGCCCAGGCGGCGTACGCGGTGGCGTCGTTCCATGACACGTGCACGACGGGATGGTTCTGCCGGTCGCCGACCGACGAGCCGGGACCCTCGGGGGAGCGCCACGCGGCCCCCTCGACCCCGGCCCACCAGGGCGCGCCCGGCACGCTCGCGTCCATCACCCCGCCGGTGGCGAACTGCGCGAACACGAACGACCAGCCGATCCGCTCGGCCTCGGTGACGTACCCGGTCTCCTTGACGAACGTGGCGAACTGCGCGTTCGTCACGCACGCCGGATCGATCAGGAACGGCTCCAGTCGCACCTCGCGCACCGGACCCTCGCCGTCCTCGGGACGGCCGTCCGGATCGTCCCCGCCCATGAGGAACGTCCCCCCGGGAACGCGCACCATCCCGCGCGGCGCCGCCCGCCGCCGCACCATGATCTCGGCGGTCTCCTGGTACGGCCCGGCGGCCTCTCTGCTCGGACCACAACAAGCGCTCAAAGATCCCCCCAAACGTGTCATGACACCAAGGAAGGGTAGTGCCTGGAGTCAGTCCGCCCGTCACACCGGAGGTTCCGCTGCCCACGACACCTGCCCACTTCGGGCTCCGCTTCGCCGTCAAAGCCGCAGGACGGTAGCGTTTTCCCATGCGACTCGGCGTGCTGGACATCGGCTCGAACACCGTCCATTTACTGGTCGTCGACGCCCACCGGGGCGCCCGGCCCATGCCTGCCTACTCCCACAAGGTCGATCTGCGCCTGACGGAGCACCTCGACGCGGACAACCGGCTGGCGGCCAAGGGCGTCGAGCGACTCGGCGCCTTCGTCGAGGAGGCGGTCCACCTGGCGGAGGACAAGGGGGTGGAGGACCTGCTGGCCTTCGCCACCTCCGCCGTGCGCGAGGCGGCCAACGGCGAGCAGGTGCTCGCGGAGATCGACGCGCGCTGCGGCGTGCACATCAACGTGCTGTCCGGGCGCGACGAGGCCAGGCTGACGTTCCTGGCGGTACGCCGGTGGTTCGGGTGGTCGTCGGGGCGGCTGCTGGCCTTCGACATCGGGGGCGGCTCGCTGGAGATCGCCGGTGGGGTGGACGAGGAGCCCGACGTGGCCGTGTCGCTGCCGCTGGGCGCCGGGCGGCTGACCCGCGACTGGTTCACCACGGACCCGCCGTCCGCCGACGAGGTGCGCAAGCTGCGCAAGCACGTACGCGCCGAGATCGCCCGCACGGTCGGCGACGTCGTCAGATACGGCGAGGCCGACCGCGCGGTCGCCACCTCCAAGACCTTCAAGCAGCTCGCCAGGATCGCCGGGGCCGCGCCCTCCAGCGAGGGCCCCTACGTCTCCCGCTCGTTGTCCAGGCAGGACATGGCCGACTGGGCGATCAAGCTCACCACCATGAGCTCCGCCGAGCGGGCCGAGCTGTCGGGCGTGTCCGAGGGCCGGGCGGCGCAGCTCGCGGCCGGGGCGGTGGTCGCCGACGCGGCCATGGACCTGTTCGAGGTGGACCGGCTGGAGGTGTGCCCGTGGGCGCTGCGCGAGGGAGTGATACTGCGCCGGCTCGACATCATGCCCGGACGGCTCGACCAGCTGAATGGCAAACCGGAGTAACCTCGATATATCCCAAATAAGTGGCATAAACCGCTGGTAAACGGGCATCTTTCGGCGAATGTTGGCAGTGCTCGGCGTCATCGGCTCCCTGTTGGTCGTCCTCCTCCTCATCGTCCTGGCCGTGCTCGTCATCTCGGCGGTCGTCCTGATCACCCTCGCGCTGATGGCCGGGTCGATGACCGACTGGCGCGCGCTGTGGAGACGGCTGACTCGTGGGGAGGCGCGGCTGAGAGCGAAACTCAGCGGGAGCGCGGTGCCCGAGCGGCGGGCGGAGCCGAGCGGCAGCACGCCGCCGGTGCGTCGCCGGTTCCGGCTCGGCGGTGCCCGGCCCAGGGAGCGCAGGAACGGCGGGCACCCGCGAAGTTCCCGGCTCCGCGGGCACCCGGTGCGGCGGCGTACCAGGGTCTAGACGAGTAAGTCCGATCGCCGGTCAGTGGTCGTAGGCGATCAGTGACCGGATAGTCGGGGCGTTGGTCATGTGGTTGTGCCAGATCGCGGCGGCCATCGCCAGGACACGCTGGGCGACGCGGAT
>NZ_JBICRM010000119.1:0-1033 GCF_043197025.1 Nonomuraea marmarensis | reverse complement strand
TCTCTGCCCGCCCCCGGCGCGCACGATGACGAGGCTGACCCGAAAGACCACTCATACCTGTCCCACGGACCAGCCCGCCATCTATGACGCGGACCGCGTAAACAATCATGCGGAGAACGGGGCTAGCCGGGCCATCTCTGGAAACCCCGGGCCTGGTCTCGGCGGCCGAAGGACGCGGGCCGCTCACCGAAACGCGCCATCGAACCGAAACGCGCCGGGCTGATAAACGACAGCCGCGCCGCAAGTGCTCTCCGTAACCCTGGTCGATGCCCTGTACGTTCGTCCTGTTCGATATCTCCACCACGAGCGAGGGCCTGTCATGCAAGCGGTCACCGTCCGAGAGCGCGCCGCGGGTCTGGCTGGGCTTTCCGTGACAGAAGAGCCATACCCCCACGCTGCCGAGAACGACGTCATCGTCCGGGTGCATGCTGCAGGGTTCACTCCCGGAGAGCTCGACTGGCCGGGAACGTGGTCCGATCGCGCGGGCCGAGACCGGACGCCCAGTGTGCCTGGGCACGAGTTGTCGGGTGTCGTGGCCGAGTTGGGGTACGGAACTACCGGCCTGACGGTCGGCCAGCGGGTGTTCGGGCTGACCGACTGGGCCCGCAACGGCTCGCTGGCCGAGTACGCGGCGGTGGAGGCCCGTAACCTCGCGCCGCTGCCGGTCGACGTCGGTCACACCGTGGCCGCCGCACTGCCGATCTCAGGGTTGACCGCGTGGCAGGGCCTGTTCGACCACGGTCGCCTGGCTGCCGGCCAGAGCGTCCTGATTCACGGCGCCGCGGGCGGCGTTGGTTCTATCGCGGTGCAGCTCGCGCGCGAGGCAGGGGCCCGAGTGATCGGCACTGGCAGGGCCGGCGACAGGGACACAGCCCTCGGTCTCGGTGTTGATGCCTTCCTGGACCTGCAGGCCGATCCCCTTGAAGAGGCCGGTCAGGTCGACGTGGTGTTCGACGTGATCGGCGGCGACATCCTGGACCGCTCGGCCGCGCTGGTGCGCGCCGGCGGCACGCTCGTCACCATCGCCTCGCCA
>NZ_JBICRM010000118.1:0-1053 GCF_043197025.1 Nonomuraea marmarensis | reverse complement strand
TCGGTTCCACGGTGACCTTGTGTCCGAGGCGTTCGAGTTCGCGGATGAGGCTGCGGGTTCTGCGTTGAGGGTCGATGTGCAGGTCGTAGAAGTCAGGGCCGAGATCGTCGAAGCGGGCGTCAGGATCGCTGAGTAGCGCCCAGATGATGGTGAGCAGTGTGCGTGAGACCGCGACGATGGCGCGGCGTTTGCCGATCCGGCGGGATAGTCGGCGGTAGCGTTCGCCGATCCGGGTGGAAGTCCGGGATGCTCCGATGACGGCTTCGCCGAGGACGGCGGCCAGGTAGGAGTTGCCCTTGCCGGTGGTGGCTCGTTTGCTCTTGCCCGCCGATTCTCGGGTCATGGGTGCCAGGCGGGCCCAGGATGCCAGGTGGGCTGCGGTGGGGAAGCGGCTCATATCGAGGCCGATCTCGGCGATGATGACCTGGGCTGCGCGCGGGCCGATGCCGGTGATCTCATCGAGTCGTTCGACGGCGTCGCCGGCTATGGTGGCGAGTTCGGCTTCGATGCGGGCGGTCAGTTGGTCGGTCCGCTCGGTCAGCCGGTCGATGTTGGCCAGCATGGACTGGCACAGGTAGGCGTGGTGGTCGGTGAAGTTTCCGGTCAGCGCCTCCACAAGCTGGGGCATCTTGCCGCGAAGCCGGGCCTTGGCCAAGTCAGCCAGAGTGTTCGGATTGCGTTCTCCGGCGATCAGCGCCTCGAGCATCGCCCGGCCGGACAGCCCGTGCAGGTCGCTCACCACGACGTCGAGCTTGATCTGGGCGTCTTCGAGGATCTTTTCCAGCCGCTGCTTTTCGCGGGTACGGTCCTGGACCAGAGCGGAGCGGTAGCGGGTCAGATCGCGCAGGCGGCGGATCGGCTTGGGCGGGACGAAACTGGGTCGGACCATCTGCCGCTCGGCGCAGCGGGCCAGCCATTCGGCATCCAGCCGGTCGGTCTTGGGCCGGCCTGGCAGGTTCTTGACGTGCGCCGCGTTGACCAGCCAGGTCTCAAAGGTGTCTTCCAGCAGGTAGAACGGCGCTTTCCAGTAATCGCCCGTTGCTTCCATGACCA
>NZ_JBICRM010000117.1:0-1060 GCF_043197025.1 Nonomuraea marmarensis | reverse complement strand
GATCCTGACGCCCGCTTCGACGATCTCGGCCCTGACTTCTACGACCTGCACATCGACCCTCAACGCAGAACCCGCAGCCTCATCCGCGAACTCGAACGCCTCGGACACAAGGTCACCGTGGAACCGAGCCAGAGCACCTGACTCATATCGCACCCCATAAGCCCGACCATGATCACCAGGTCGAGGTTCGCTGCCGCCTGCCCAGTGACCGACCGATCTTCGAGTCAGTACAGGGGACGTCGTTTTGGGCCATCCGGAATCATTTTCGCCGGGAACGTTTCGGGGACTATTGACAGTTCGAAACTGTGGGTGTTCTCCTATCACATATCGGAATGTCATTCTGCGATACGGAATTTCGGAGAGTGCGATGGGACTCGGCACTGCGAGTCGACGAAGTCCGGCTCGCAGGGGTGGAGCACCAGGGAGTCCGGTACGCACCGCACGTCCGGTGGCGCCGCTGGAGACCGCGCTGACCGTGGGCATGCTCGGGCTGATCTTGTCGTCTGGGGCGATCGGAACGGTTTTCGGCTCGCTCATCGCTCGTGAGCCCAGGAGCGATATGGATCCGCTCCTGCTGGCGGCGCCCATTCTGGTGATCTTGTTCGTGGGCCGCCTGAATGTTAGCTATTCCTCTCTGACCTGGGGCGTAATCCCCGTCGGAGCCTTGCTCGACGATGGACTAGGCTCAAAGAAAGGACCGACTATGGGCCGTGTGATCTTGAAAGGTGGCACCTCGATCGCATATGCCCGGGAGGGGAGTGAGCCGACGATCATGTCGGTGGGTGGTGGGCTGGACGCCGAGCAACTAGGGGCCGTACTCGCCGAGGGCCTTCGCGGTGACGCGGTGGAACTGTTCATGCGGCTGGCTGGCTTGTTTGACGGGGAGATCACCTCCGGCGACAACTCGCCGTACTGGGCGGCCCGGATCTGATGGGGATTGGTTGATGGACATCGGGTCGCTGCCGACGGTTGTGGGTGTAGAGGACGCTGCTGGTTTTGTGGAGCGGTTGAACCAGTTGCGGGTGTGGGCGGGCCGCCCTTCGTTTCGGCGTCTGACGGC
>NZ_JBICRM010000116.1:0-1070 GCF_043197025.1 Nonomuraea marmarensis | reverse complement strand
TTCGGGGTCAGTGGGACGAATGCGCACGTGATCGTGGAGAGTGCGCCGGAAGTGGATCCTGTGGCGTCGGTGGGGCTGCTGCCTGGTGCTGGGGTGCTGGTGTGGGTGGTGTCGGGCAAGAGTGCGGGGGCGTTGCGGGCGCAGGCTGGGCGGTTGCGGGAGTTCGCGGCAGGGGTGTCGGACGAGGAGTTGGCGGGGGTGGGCCGGGTGTTGGCTGGCCGGTCGGGGTTCGCGCATCGGGCGGTGGTGGTGGCCGCTGATCGGGGGGAGTTACTGGCTGGGCTGGAGGCGGTGGCGGCGGGCACGTCGCATGGGTCTGTAGTCGGTGGGGTGGCCACGGCTGCTGTCGATGGGGCGGTGTTGGTGTTTCCGGGGCAGGGCTCGCAGTGGGCGGGGATGGCCGTGGAGTTGCTGGACTCCTGTGCGGTGTTCCGGGCGGCGGTGGAGCGCTGTGATGGGGTGCTGGTGCCGTTGACCGGCTGGTCCGCGAGCGCGGTGTTGCGTGCGGAGGCGGGGGCTCCGGAGCTGGTCGGGTCGGTGGTGGTGCAGCCGGTGTTGTGGGCGGTGATGGTGGCGCTGGCCGAGGTGTGGGCTTCGGCGGGGGTGGCGCCTCAGGTGGTGGTAGGTCAGTCGCAGGGAGAGATCGCGGCTGCCTATGTGGCCGGGGCGCTGTCGTTGGAGGACGCGGCGCGCGTGGTGGTGCTGCGCAGTCGGGCGCTGGAGCGGATGTCGGGCTCGGGTGGGATGGCGGCGCTGGATGTGCCGGCCGGCCATGCGCGGGAGTTGATCGAGGCGCGGTGGGTGGATCGGTTGTGGGTGGCGGTGCAGTCGGGTCCGGCCAGTTGCGTGGTGGCCGGCGACTCGACGGCGTTGGACGAGTTGGTTGATCTGCCTGGGGTTCGGGTGCGGCGGATCGCGGTGGATTACGCCTCGCACACTCCGCACATGCGGGTGCTGGCTGCGGAGCTGGAAACGGCGCTGGCCGGCGTGCAACCCGCAGATAGTGAGGTCGCGTTCTGCTCTTCGGTGGTCGGCGATCTGCTGGATGGGGCGGGGTTGTCGGGCCGGTA
>NZ_JBICRM010000115.1:0-1287 GCF_043197025.1 Nonomuraea marmarensis | reverse complement strand
AGGGTGTACCTTCCCGGTGATCGTTTGAGGTCTCACACGCATGCCGACGTTGGCCCGTCGGCTGGGAAGGCACACCCATGCTTACCGTAGTCCCTGATCCCGCCGACGACCGTCGCCTCACGGGTGATCTTGCCAGCTCCTCCTCGCCGATCGACGAGCTCGTCCGTGAGGGAGCTCGCCGGATGCTCGCTGAGGCCCTCAAGGCCGAAGTGGACGCCTACATCACCCAGTTCGCCGACGAGCGTGACGAGGCTGGCCGCCGCCTGGTGGTGCGCAATGGCCATCACGAGCCGCGGCAGGTGCTGACCAGCGCGGGCGCGATTGAGGTGCGTGCCCCGCGGGTCAACGACAAGCGCGTCGATGAGCAGACTGGACAGCGGCAGCGGTTCTCCTCGGCGATTTTGCCGCCGTGGTGCCGTAAGACTCCCGCCATCACCGAGGTGCTGCCGCTGCTCTATCTGCACGGGCTGTCCTCCGGTGACTTCGTGCCCGCGCTGGGCCAGTTCCTCGGCTCGTCCGCCGGGCTGTCGGCGCCGGTCATCACCAAGCTCACCGAGCAGTGGAAGGCCGATCAGCGAGCGTTCGCCTCCCGGGACCTGTCCGGCGTCGACTACGTGTACATCTGGGCCGACGGCATCCACGTCAATATCCGCCTCGAAGAGCACAAACTGTGCCTGCTGGTGCTGATCGGCGTGCGCGCCGACGGCCGCAAGGAGCTCATCGCGCTGAGCGACGGCTACCGCGAATCGACCGAGTCGTGGGCCGATCTGCTGCGCGATTGCCGGCGGCGCGGGCTGCGCGCTCCGGTGCTGGCCATCGGTGACGGCGCGCTCGGCTTCTGGTCGGCGCTGGCTGAGGTGTTCCCGCAGGCCAAGGCCCAAAGGTGCTGGTTTCACAAAATCGGCAATGTGCTGGGGGCGCTACCCAAGTCGGCCCATCCCGGCGCGAAGAAGGCGCTGGCCGAGATCTGGAACGCCGAGGGCAAGGACCAGGCGCTCGCCGCGGTTGGCGCCTTCGAGACCGCCTACGGCACCAAGTTCCCCAAGGCGGTGGCCAAGATCGTCGACGACGTGGAGGAGCTGCTGGCCTTCTACGACTACCCCGCCGAGCATTGGCGGCATCTACGCACCACCAACCCCATCGAGTCCACCTTCGCCACCGTCCGACACCGCACCAAGGTCACCAAAGGACCCGGCTCCCGCGCCGCCGGCCTGGCCATGGCCTTCAAACTGATCGAATCCGCCCAAGCCCGCTGGCGTGCCGTCAACGGCGCCCACCTCGTCGCCC
>NZ_JBICRM010000114.1:0-1294 GCF_043197025.1 Nonomuraea marmarensis | reverse complement strand
TGGGGTGCCCCGATCTTTCCGGACACGGACCCAAGTAGGGTTTACGTGACACCCGGAAGGCAAGGTAGTGGCGAAGAGGCCGAGGCATTACTCTCCCGAATTGCGGGCCGAAGTCGTTAAGTACGTCCTGGATGACGGACACACATGCGCACAGGCAGCCCGTGCTTTCAACCTGGTCGCCGAAACGATCCGCAACTGGGTGAACGCCGAAAAAGAGAAGCGCAAGGGAAACACCCCAGAAGCGCGCGAGGCAGTCGATCGGGCACAGCTCGCAGAGCTGGAGCGCAAGGTCAAGGAACTTGAGGCAGAGAACTCGTTCCTGAAAAAAGCGGCGGCCTACTTCGCGAAGGAGCAAGGGTGAGTGAGAAGTTCGCACTCATCGACGCGGAGCGGGCCAATTTTGAGATCAAGATGATGTGCCGGCTGCTCGGCGTTTCCACCTCCGGCTTCTACGAATGGTGGCATCGTCCGTTATCGGACCGGGCGCTCCGACGCGAGGCGCTCAAAATCCGCATCGAGGAGGAGTTCGCCAAGTCCGACCACACCTACGGCTACCGGCGCCTCCACGCCGAACTCGGGCGTGCCGGAATCAAGATCGACGACGAGACGGTGCGCGACCTGATGCGCGAGATGGACCTTGTTCCAGTGCAGGTCAAGAAGCGCAGGAGCCTCACGGTCGCCGACAAGGACGCCGGGCCGATCCCCGACCTGGTCAAGCGCGACTTCACCGCTGAGGCGCCGGGAGCGAAGATGATCGGCGACATCACGCAGATCGACACCGGCGAGGGGCCGCTGTTCTTGGCCACCGTGATCGACTGTTTCTCCAAATCCGTGATCGGCTGGTCGGTCGACACGCGCTACCCGGCACGCTTGGTCAGCGCGGCAATCGACATGGCCGCTGGGCGGATCACTCTTCCTGAAGATGCCATTTTCCATTCCGATCGGGGAAGCCAGTACACGTCGATCGAATTCGGTAAGACGCTCGGCAAGTACAAGATCCGCAGGTCGGTGGGCCGAACGGGGATTTGCTTCGACAACG
The DNA here is from genome assembly GCF_043197025.1 of Nonomuraea marmarensis. NCBI lineage: Bacteria > Bacillati > Actinomycetota > Actinomycetes > Streptosporangiales > Streptosporangiaceae > Nonomuraea > Nonomuraea marmarensis. The sequence continues at coordinate 255 of NZ_JBICRM010000114.1, read as the reverse complement.
CGATGGCGGAATCTTTCTTCGGGAAGCTGAAGACCGAGATGGTCCACCACCGAGTTTTCGCTACACGAGCTGAAGCGCGGCGCGCGCTCATCCAGTACATCGAAGGCTTCTATAATCCGCGGCGACTTCATTCAGGGCTCGGTTATCGACCGCCGCTCGAAGTCCTCGACGAATGGTTCGATAATCAGTCGGTTGCGTGATAGAGTCGACCATATAGTTCATTTGGGACGTGTCCGGAAAACGCCGGGCTCCTCA
>NZ_JBICRM010000113.1:0-1307 GCF_043197025.1 Nonomuraea marmarensis | reverse complement strand
ATCGACGCCACGACCGGGCGGATGTTGATCAGGGTCTGCGGCGTGATCGCCTCGACGTCCTGCGTGGTCATCCGCTCGCGGACGACGCGCTCCATACGGGCCAGGCCCAGGCGGACCTGGTTCTGGATGAGCTCGCCGACACTGCGCAGGCGGCGGTTGCCGAAGTGGTCGATGTCGTCGACCTCGACGATCACCTCACCGTTGGCGCCCGGCATCGACTCCTCGCCCGCGTGGAGGCGGACGATGTATTCGATCGTGGCGACGACGTCCTCTTCGGTCAGGGTGCCCTGAGTGATCTCCGAGTCGACCCCGAGCTTCTTGTTGATCTTGTATCGGCCGACCTTGGCCAGGTCGTACCGCTTGGGGTTGAAGTACAGGTTCTCCAGCAGGGTCTGCGCCGACTCCTTGGTCGGCGGCTCACCCGGCCGCAGCTTGCGGTAGATGTCGAGCAGCGCGTCGTCCTGGCCGGCCGTGTGGTCCTTCTCCAGGGTGGCGCGCATCGACTCGTACTGGCCGAAACGCTCGAGAATCTGGTCGCTGGTCCAGCCCAGTGCCTTGAGAAGCACGGTGACGGCCTGCTTGCGCTTGCGGTCGATGCGCACACCGACGCTGTCGCGCTTGTCGATCTCGAACTCCAGCCAGGCACCCCGCGACGGGATGACCTTGCAGCCGTACAGATCCTTGTCCGACGTCTTGTCGACATTACGTTCGAAGTAGACGCCCGGCGAACGGACCAGCTGCGAGACCACGACACGCTCGGTGCCGTTGATGATGAACGTGCCCTTCGGCGTCATGAGCGGGAAATCCCCCATGAACACCGTCTGGCTCTTGATCTCACCGGTGGTGTTATTGATGAACTCCGCCGTCACGAACATCGGGGCGGAGAAGGTCATGTCCTTGTCTTTGCACTCATCGACGGAGTACTTGGGCGGCTCGAACCGGTGGTCGCGGAACGACAAGGACATGGTCCCCGAGAAGTCCTCGATCGGACTGATCTCTTCGAAGATCTCCTCAAGGCCCGACTGGGTCGGGACGTCCTTGCGCCCGGCCTGACGAGCCGCCTCTACCCGGCCCTTCCACTTCTCATTGCCCAGCAGCCAGTCGAACGACTCGGTCTGCAAAGCGAGAAGGTCAGGAACTTCGAGGGGCTCCTGGATACGCGAAAAAGAGACGCGACGGGGACCAGCGGGTACGGCGGAGGCGTTGCGCGAGGCTGCCAACAGATGTCCTTCCGAGGGCTCGCGGCGGACTGACTACACGCACGCCAGACAACCTCGCAACGTGAGCAAGCATCGCGGGTCGTCAAA
>NZ_JBICRM010000112.1:0-1396 GCF_043197025.1 Nonomuraea marmarensis | reverse complement strand
CAGGGCGGGCGGAGTTCTCGGATGGTGAGACGGCGAGTTGGAGATCCGCGGGTCACAGCTTGATCGCGTACGGCGTGGCGGTGCCCTGACGCGCAACAAGGCCCCGTAGAACGGCGGTTCTCACGCCAATCCGATCTACCGGAGCCTCGTTGTCCGTGCAGTCTGCCATGCCGCCTGTCCTGTCCGCCATCGCCGCTGCGGCCGATAACACCGGCCGTGAAGGATTGTCGGCCCCGATGGAGGAGGTTGTGGACCTGACCGACCTTCGGCAGGTGTGGGCGCAAGTCCCCGATCCACGCGATCGGCGAGGCCGTCGCCATCCACTGGTGGTCATCCTGGCGCTGGTGCAGGCCGCAATCGTGTCCGGCGCGGTCTCCTACGCGGCGATCCGGCACTGGATCCGCAGCGCACCCGACCCAGTCTTGGCGCAGCTCGGAGCCCGGTTCGATCGGCGGACCGGCCGCCACCAAGCCCCGCATCCCGACACCGTGTGCCGCACGATGGAGCTGCTGGACGCCGCCAGCGTGGACGCCGCCTATGCCGCTCACCGGGCCGCGCAGCTCACCGACTTGTACGACGACCCCGACGAACTGATCGGGCTGACGGTCGACGGCAAGACCTCACGCGGCAGCGCCGATGCCGGCAAGCCCGCCAGGCATCGGCTCGGCGCGCACCTGCCGGCCGACGCGATCACCGTGGCCCAGATCGACATCGACTCCAAGACCAACGAGATCCGCGCCTTCCAGCCACTGCTGGACCAGCTTCCCGATCTGACCAACGTGGTCGTCACCGCCGACATGATGCATTGCCAGCGTGCGCACGCCCGCTACCTGCACCGCCGTGGCGCGTTCTACGTGCTGCCCGTCGGCGGCAACCAGCGCGGACTGTTCGACCAGCTCAATGCCCTGGACTGGAACCAGGTCCCGATCGGATGGACGACCTACGACCGTGGCCACGGCCGCAACGAGATCCGCACCATCCAAGTGATGCCCGCCCCGCCCGGCACCCGCTTCCCGCACATCAAGCAGGTCTACCTGGTCGAACGACACGTCTACGACCTGGCCTGGAAGCCGCTGTCGTCGGTGGCCGTGCTGGGCGTCACCAATCTGCCCGCCCGCCAGGCCGGTCCTCGCCGCCTGGCCGAGTTCGTGAGAGGCGAGTGGTCCATCGAGAACAAAGACCATTACGTCCGAGATGTAACGTTCAGGGAGGATCACTGCAAGATCCGCACCGCCTCGGCCCCGTCGATCCTCGCGACCATGCGCAGCTACGCGATCGGCGCGCTACGCCTGCTCAACTTCACCAACATCGCCGAAGGCGCCCGGTGGGCACGCGACGACTTCCGTCACCCGCTCATCGCCCTCGGTCTCACATAGTGAGAACTCCTTCGGCCCTG
>NZ_JBICRM010000111.1:0-1471 GCF_043197025.1 Nonomuraea marmarensis | reverse complement strand
GTGGATCAGGGCGGGGTCGTGGCCTTCGCCACTGCCATTCTGATATTCGCGTGTCGAGATCGCATGTCTGCTGTGCGCAGGACGGGGCCCCTCACTTGAGACGAGCGTTGGGTAGCTCAAAGATCTGCCGGGGTTCACTCCTGCCGCGGCGTGCGTCCCGATCCACCACCGGTCAGGGCGGCACGACGCCCACCGACGGCGCGGGCCGCCGGGCGAAGGAGGTGCCGTGCCGAAGGTCATGGGCGCTACTCGCTGGTCATCTCGGCCCAGACGAACCCGGCCAGTTCCCGGGCGACCGCCGTCACGGCGACCGGGCTGGGCCGCTTGCCGGGTCCGGTCATCTGACGGAACTTGGCGCACAACCTCTGCTGGGCGCTCCAGGCGCGAGCCACGGTGGCCGGCGCCGCACCTGCCTGACGGCGCCGCAGCGGCGCGCCGATGGCGGGACGGAACTGATACGCCCACGCCGCTTCGGTCAGCGCGGTGCGCACCTCGGCCGGTCCCGCCTTGGTGATGTGGCCCCGCCGGGAGCGCTCGCCGCTGGAGTACTCACTCGGGGTCAGCCCGGTGAAGCCCATGAAGGCCCTCGCCGATGGGAAGCGCCGCCAGTCGACCACCTCGCTGGCCAGGGTGAGCGCGGTCAGCTCGGCGATGCCGCGATAGGCGATCAGACGATGGACCGCACCGGCCAGCGGCTCGCGCACGGCCCAGGGCAACAGCACCTTCTCCAGGGCCGCCAGTTCGGCCTCGCGCGCCTGCAGCGCCGCCAGGTAGTGCTGGTAGGTCGAGCTCAGCGCGGGCTCGTCGAAGCGCTGAGCGTTGACCCACTGCCGATGCACGGCCGTCCACTTGACGCCCTGACGCCAGATGCGTCCGTGCCGCATCAGCAGCGAGGTGATCCGCTGCTTGGCCCGCTTACGATCGGCCAGCAAGTCCGCCCGCGCCCGGACCAGATCACGCACGGCCTCCTCGGCCGGAGAAGGCACCCGGATCGGGGTCAGTTCCCCAGCCCGATGCAGCCGAGCCAGGCGCATCGCGTCGCGTCGGTCGGTCTTGACTCGATCGGCCGCCCCCTTGGGCACCAGCGCCGGGGCGACCACGTCGCAGGCCACCTTCATCGAGATCAGCAGCCGATACAGTTCATAGCCGCCGGGACCCGCCTCATAGCAGGTCCGCAGCGCGCTCCGATCGGGGAAGCGGCCAATCAACCGCCGGATGGAAGGTTCGTCGTTGAAGATCCGATCAACGACCGGGATCTCCTCACCCGGCCGCAGGATGCCCACCACGATGGCGTCCTTGGAGGTGTCCATCCCCAGATGGATCGGCCCCGGAGAAAGTGCCAGACTCTTCATGACGGTCGGCTCCCTTCTGTGTGTGGCTCCGGCCCCCGCTGTCTCTAGCGTGAGCCGATCCACGGAAGCTATGAAGCGACTACGGACAGAACCGGAGCCGGCCGTTTCATGCTGACTTG
>NZ_JBICRM010000110.1:0-1528 GCF_043197025.1 Nonomuraea marmarensis | reverse complement strand
CTCTTCATGACGGTCGGCTCCCTTCTGTGTGTGGCTCCGGCCCCCGCTGTCTCTAGCGTGAGCCGATCCACGGAAGCTATGAAGCGACTACGGACAGAACCGGAGCCGGCCGTTTCATGCTGACTTGCTGACTTGTTGTTCGGGTGCGTAACGCCGTGTGGTTGGTCCATCGTCATTGTGTGACCTGCCTCTCACCTACGATCTGGTCGTGTCCTGGGATGCGGAGCTGAGCGCGTTGACCGAGCGGATCGCGGGGCCGATGTTCACCCGGCCTGAGTCGCACTCAACGTTCGGTGACCTGGTCCGCGCTCTGCTGGCCGACGTCCCGCGGAAGAACTCCTGGCAGCTGGCCGACCACATCGGCTACGTCAAGGCGCACCGGTTCAAGAAGCTCGTGGACGAGTCCGCCGCCCGCGCCGCGGTCAGCGAGGTGATCGGGACACACTGAGCACCACCGCGACAACGTGAGCATCAGACCCCCGTCCCGCACCCGCTGGGCGGGGTCTTCCTTGTCGTCCACATGGACACCCTGAGCGCCGCCCACATGCCCAAAATCAACGCCGGTCAACAGTCTGCTTCGTCCAAGAATGCGCTGCTCAGGTCGGCTTCGTACAAGTTCACGCCGGTCAGGTCCTCGCCGGTCAAGTTCGCACTGAACAGGTCCGCGCCTTTGACACGGATCGCCTTCAAATTGGGAAAAGACGCCGGATCGAGTCGGTCTCGGGTCGTGGCCCGGCGACCGAGGACGGTCAGTGCCGCTTGCACATCTGTTGCTGGCGCCTCTGGTAGCTTGGCCTTGAGGGCGGGGTCGTGCTCGCGGATGAATGCGGCCACCACGTCGTAGATGGTCGAATGGTCTCTTGGGGAGTCTTTCGCCAAGCGCTCCAAGGCGTAGATGCCGCCCAGGCGGACGTCGATCTTGCCGGAACCGAGCTGTTCGACTGCCTTGGTGTAGCGGTCGGTGATCTGTCCCTGTTCGGTGGTGGCTTGATTCTGCCGGGTGGTGTCCAGGGTTTGGGCGGTGTACCACAAGCCTTGCGCGGTGAATACGACACCGCCGATCACCACCAGCCCGGTCGCGGCCTGGATCAGCGTGTGGCGGGCGGCGTTGACTGCCTCGATGCGCTCTTTGGCCGACAGGGTGCGCCGGTCCCGATCGGTCAAGGGCCCGCGTTCCCCGGCCAGCCGACGAGCACCGGGGCCGAGCAGCAACGCCAGCAGCAGTGACACCACCGCTGTCAGGGCAAGGCCGAGCGAAACCCAGCGGGCCCAGTCGGGGACGGGCGCACGCAGCGCCACCAGCCCCGCAGTGATGCCCAGCACGAGTATGGCGAGCGCAGCGGCCAGCCACACCCGCCATCGCGCTGACCGCGGACCCGCGAGTTCAGCCTCCTCAGGAGGTACAGACCTTGAAGGGCTAGCAATCAGCGACGGAACGGATACGTAACGCTATAGGTGCGTTACATGCCTGTATTTCAGCAGTACAACTCTCCTGTGCGATATCCCGACGGTGGCGGACTGTCCGCCG